>NZ_SMKU01000281.1 GCF_004349215.1 Actinomadura rubrisoli
GCTGGGGACGGGGGGCTGGGCATCGCACTTGTCCGGCAGGGCTTATTCCTGCCGGACAGCTGTGCGCTGAACCGTTCCGAATGGCGGGCGAAGCCTTGTTGACGCTCAGGCGGCCGCCCGCTGCGCCGGTACGGGCAGCGGGACGCGGGCGGGGACGCCCGCGAGCTTCCACGCCGCATAGGCGGCGGCGTTCGTGCCGTGGCCCAGCACGGACGACTCGATGTTGTTGATGTCGTCGCATCGGGAGTGGTAGCAGGGGTCGTCACCGCTGGAGATGCCGCTCACCTGGATGCCGGCGCTCTTGAACGGGGCGTGGTCGGATCGTGCGCCGATATTGATCCCCCTGGTCGCGATGCCCTTGCCGCGGAAGTACTCGGTGAGCGTCGCGCCCAGGGACGCGGAGTCGGTGTAGACGCCCCAGGTCCGCGTGTTCTTCGCGCCCACCATGTCGAAGTTGAGATAGGACTTGATCTTCGTCCGCTCGGCGGCGGGCAGGTTGGCGACGTAGTGCTTCGAGCCGATCAGGCCGAGCTCCTCGGCGCCCCACCAGCCGAACCGCAGCCGCTTGGCCGGCCTGGCGTCGGCGCGGGCGACGGCGAGGGCGGTCTCCAGCACGGCGCTGGTGCCCGAACCGTTGTCGTTGATGCCGGCTCCGGCGGGCACGCTGTCAAGGTGCGCGCCGAGGAACACCACCTGGCTGGCGTCGCCGTGCGGCCATTCGGCGATCACGTTCCATCCGGTGGCGCCCTGGTAGGTGAAGGATTGCAGCGTGGTCTGGAAACCGGCCGCGTCCAGCTTGGCCTTCACATAGTCGGCGGAGGCGCGGAAGCCGGCCCTGCCGTGCGCTCGGTTGCCGCCGTTGGCGGTGGAGATGGACTGGAGCTGCTGGGCGTGCGCCATCGCATTGGCCGCCGGGATGTCCGGGGACTGGACCGCGACCACCGCGGGCTTCGGCGTGCCCTGCGCCAAGGCGCCGCTGGGGAGGCCCAGCAGCGCCGCGGCGAGGCCGATGCCGAGCGCGGTCGAGCCGAGGACGCTTCTGCGTTTCTTCGTGGGCATTGGTCATTCCCTCCTGCGGGAGCTCTGGCGCGTGCACGCCAGAGGGGGGATGATCGTGGACGGTATGCACAACAATAGGCATCGTAAATAGCAATGTATGACGAATTTTCGTTACAGCCATCCATTCCGGGGCACCCTGGAATCGAAGAATCTCCCCCGGCATGCGCGATATCGGGCCGGAAGTGCCTGTTCAACCGGCTACTTGAATGTGAATGAGCGCATTGAATTGGAACGTTCAAAACGGCGGCCGGGGTTTGGTGATCCTCACTTCTCTTCCGCGCCGGATGTGCCGGCACCGTCCCGCGCGGACGCTCCCGCGAACTCCCGCACCCCTCCCCCGGAGGGTCCGGCAGCCGTGCCGCCGGGCCGGCGCGCAGGCGCATGACGTCAACTCAATGCAGAGTGATGTCACCTCCGACTTGACGTGACGTCGCGATGGCGTCATAGTTGAGGCATGGATCTGATGCCGTACGTCGAGAACCTTCGCCGCGAGCTCGCCGTCGCCGCCGAGGCGGGGGGCCCGGACGCCCGTGCGCTGGCCGAGCGCCTCACCGGCGCCCTTGACTCGGCCGCCAGGCTCACCCTGCTGGAGGCGTTGTCGGCGGCGGCGGACGAGATCACCAGCGATCTCGCACCGGGCTCGGTCGAGGTGCGGCTGCGCGGCGGCGACCCGGCGTTCGTGGTGACGCCGCCGCAGCCGGTGGCCCCGGTGGGGCAGGCGGCCGGCGCGGGGGCCGAGACCGGCCGGGCGGCCGTGGCGCCGCCCGCCGCCGCGCATGCCGCGCCGCCGGCCGCGCCGCCGCCCTCCGATGAAGGCGGCACCGCGCGGATGACCCTGCGGCTGCCCGAGCACCTCAAGATGCGCGCGGAGGAGGCGGCCGCCCGGCAGGGGCTCTCGGTCAACGCCTGGCTGGTGCGCGCCATCTCCGCCGCGTTCGAGCCCGGCGCGGGGAGCCGTCCCGCCGACCGGCCGGAGCAGCCTCCGAGCGGGCGCGCCTACACCGGCTGGGTGCGCTGACAGCACCCGCTCGGCCCGTCATTCGTCGCCCGGCCCCGAGGCCGGGATATTTCCCAGGACCCACGAGGAGGGCTCCGCCATGCCTGCTTTCAAGACCCCCGAACCGATCACGACCGACATCGAGATCTACATCGGCCAGGTCCGCATCAACGCGAGCGACCGCGCCGACACGGTGGTGGAGGTGCGGCCGAGCGACCCGGCCTCCGAGACGAGCGTGCAGGCCGCCGAGCGGACGGTCGTCGAGTTCTCCGGCGGACGGCTGCTGGTCAGGGGCCCCAAGCCCAAGGCCCTGGGGTACCTGCGGAACTGGCGCGGCTCCATCGACGTGACCGTCGACCTGCCCGCCGCCTCCCGCGTCGAGGCCAGGGGCGCCGCGGACTTCATCACCACCGGCCCGCTCGGCGAGACCGTCGTGCACAGCTCGAACGGCGACCTGCGCTTCGAGGAGACCGGCCCGCTGGACGCCAAGACGTCCAACGGCCACATCGCCGTGGACCGGGTGACCGGATCCGCCGAGGCGACGACCTCCAACGGGACGGTCCGGATCGGGACCGTCGAGGGCACCGGCGTGGTCAAGTCCTCCAACGGCGACATCAACCTCGGCGAGGCGACCGGCGACCTGCGGCTGACGAGCGGCACCGGTGACGTCATCGTCGGCCGCGCGCTGGCCGGCCTCACCGCCAAGACCGCGTACGGCCGGATCCGGATCGGCGCGGTGGTGCACGGCACCGTCCACCTGGAGAACGGCTACGGCAAGGTCGACGTCGGCATCGCCGAGGGCACGGCCGCCTGGCTCGACCTGCACTCCAAGAACGGCGTGGTGCGCAACGCCCTGGCCGCCGCCGAAGGCCCCGACACCGCCGACACGGTCGTCGAGGTGCATGTGCACACCAACTACGGCGACATCGACATCCACCGCTCCTGACCCCCCCGGACCCCAGCAAGGAGACCTCTCATGAGCGACGCGATCACGGCCGAAGGGCTGGTCAAGAAATACGGTGAGGTGAAAGCCCTCGACGATCTGAGCTTCACCGTCCCGCAAGGCACGGTGCTGGCCCTGCTCGGCCCCAACGGCGCCGGGAAGACCACCACGGTCCGGGTGCTGACCACCCTGCTGAGCCCCGACGCCGGCCGCGCCACCGTCGCCGGATGCGATGTCGTGCGCGAGGCCCGGCGGCTGCGCGCTCACATCGGGCTGTCCGGGCAGTACGCCGCCGTCGACGAGCACCTCACCGGCGCCGAGAACCTGGAGATGGTCGGACGGCTGTACCACCTGGGCGGCAAGCGCAGCAAGGCCCGCGCCCGCGAGCTGATCGAACGTTTCGACCTCGTCGACGCCGCCGACCGGCCGGTGAAGGGCTATTCCGGCGGCATGCGCCGCCGCATCGACCTGGCCGGCGCGCTGGTCGCCGACCCGCCGGTGCTGTTCTTGGACGAGCCCACCACCGGCCTGGACCCGCGCGCCCGGACGCAGCTGTGGGACACCATCTCCGGGCTGGTCGCAGGCGGCACGACGCTGCTGCTGACCACGCAGTACATGGAGGAGGCCGACCGCCTGGCCGACCAGGTCATGGTGGTCGACCACGGCCGCGCCATCGCCCGCGGCACCGCCGACGAGCTCAAGGACCAGGTCGGCGGCAACCGCATCGAGCTGACCGTGGCCGACGCCGCCGAACTGGAGACCGCCCGCCAGACCCTGGCCTGGGTCGCCGTCGGCGCCATGCAGACCGCGCCCGAATCGCTGCGGATCACCGTCCCGGTCACCAACGGCCCGGAGGCGCTGCGCCAGGCCCTCGGCCGGCTCGCCGACGAGGGGGTCCGGGTCCGCGACGCCGGGCTGCGGCGCCCCACCCTCGACGACGTCTACCTCACCCTGACCGGACACCGGGCATCCGGCACCCCCGAATCCGGCACCCGCGCGTCCGGCGCCGGCGAGCAGGTCCAAGAGGCCACCCGATGAACGCCCTCACCATGCCCATCACCGACGGCTGGACGATCGCCCGCCGCAACACCCTGAAGATCAGGCGGTCACCGGAGCTGATCGTCAGCATCATCATGGTGCCGCTCGTGCTGGTGCTGCTGTTCGCCTACGTCTTCGGCAGCGTCATCGACGTCCCCGGCATGTCCTATAAGGAGTTCCTGCTCCCCGGCATCTTCGTCCAAGCCGTGATCATCGGTGCGCAGACCACCGGCTACGCGCTCACCCTGGACCTGCAGAAGGGCATCTTCGACCGGTTCCGCTCGCTGCCCATGGCGCCCTCGGCGGTCCTGATCGGCCAGACCGTCAGCGACCTGCTGATGAACCTCGCCGGCCTGATCGCCATGGCGGGCACGGGACTGATCGTCGGCTGGCGGGTGCACACCTCCCCGCTGGAGGCCGTGGGCGGATTCGCCCTGCTGCTGCTGTTCGCCTACGCCTTCTCCTGGTTCACCGCGACCGTCGCGCTGGCCCTGCGCACCCCGGAGAGCTTCAACAACATCGCGACGATGGTCTCCTTCCCGCTGATGTTCGTCTCCAATGCCTTCATCGACAGCTCCAAGCTGCCCACCCCGCTGCGGGTCGTCGCGGAATGGAACCCCGTCTCCACCTTCACCCAGGCCGCACGCGAGCTATTCGGCAACACCAGCACCGCCATGAAGACCTCCGACGCCTGGCCCATCCAGCACCCCGTCCCGGCGTCGCTGCTCTGGATCGCCGTCATCCTGGTCGTGTTCATCCCGCTGGCCACCCGCCTATACAAGAAGGCCGTCACCGCCTGACCACCGGCACAACGCCGAAAGGCGCCCCTCCGGCCGACCCGCGCCGGAGGGGCGCCTTCGGCTACGCGGCGGCCGCGGTCGCGCCGTCCGCGTACTCTAAAGTAGGGCGCGACCACGTCTCAGACGGCGGCGCGGACCGTCCCGGGGACCCGGGCAGCTGGAGAAAGTGACAGGGAGCGGGAGCGTGGGAAGCAAGAGCACGTCGCGTCCTGCGCGCAGGCCCACCCTCCTCGACGTCGGGCGCCTCGCGGGGACCTCGACGGCCGTCGTCAGCTACGTGCTCAACGGCGGGCCCCGTCCGGTCTCGCCCAAGACGCGGGTCAAGGTCGAAGAAGCCATCCAGATGCTCGGCTACCGGCGCAACCCTCTCGCCGGGGCCTTGAGCGGCGGCCGGTCCAACCTCATCGGCCTGCTGGTGCCCGACACCGCGAACGCCTTCTTCGGCGAGCTCTCGCGCTACATCGAGGCGGAGGGGCGTCGCCGGGGCCTGCTCACGCTGCTCGGCAACACCGGCTACCGCTCGACCCTCGGCGACGAGTACGGCGAGGCGTTCTCGGAGCTGCGCCCGCGCGGGATCTTCGTGACGACCGGCGAGGAGCCCCGGCAGGAGGACGAGACCCCCCGGGTCTACGTGCAGTGGGCCGCGCCCGACGCCGCCTCGCCGAGCGTGACCTTCAACGACTTCCAGGGCGCGAAGCTCGTCGTCGAGCACCTGATCTGGCACGGCTACGAGGACATCCTCTGCGTGGCCGGAGAGCTTGAGGCGGGCCCGGCGGTGGGCCGGGAGGGCGGCTGGCGCCGGGCGATGGAGGGTGCGGGCCTGCCCACGCGGGGCAGGCTCATCCGGGCCTCCTTCGACCGGGTCGACGCGGAGACGGTGGTGAGACCGGTCCTGGAGAGCGGGAACCGGCCCCGCGCGATCTACGCCACGACCGATGAGCAGGCACTGGTGACGATCCGCGCGGCGACGAGCCTGGGGCTGCGCGTACCGGACGACCTCGCGGTCGTGGGCTTCGACGGCATCCGTGAGGCACGGCTCGGAAGCACGCCGCTCACCACCGTCAGCCTCCCGCTGGAGGAGCTCGCGGTCCGCGCCTTCGACGTCCTGGAGGAGACCTTCTACGAGGGCGGGGCCCCGGGGGCGCCGGTGGTCCTGGACGGAACGCTCAGCATCGGCGTGACGTGCGGATGCGAGCACGGCACGGCCGCGGACGCCTCCCGGGTCGAAGCCGCCGCGGGCGGCTGATCGCCGCGGCGGCACTCCCTCATGCGCCGGCCCCGCCGCGTCAGCACACGGCGGGGCCGACGTCTTCGGCACGCGCTACGGCTTGGGCGTGTGCTCGTCTGATCCGTAGTTCGGGCTCAACGACAGGGCACTGAAACGGAACGGGCGGTCGACCCGGTTGAAGCCGAGCGGGCAGTGGCGGGTGCCCGCGGGGAGGTAGACGGCGCCGCTCGTCGTGATCGTGTGGCGAACGCCCTCGATGTCGAGGTAGATCTCCGCTCCGAGCTCGTCCACGTTGTCCGGGTCGTTGCCGTGCCAGATCAGGACCTCGTCATAGTCGTGCTCGTGCTCCTTCACCCACTGCACGGGCTCGGTGCACTCCCCGATCCACGTGTAGGTCAGATGGATCTTGCTCTGGGGCACCTCCTTCGATCTCATGAGGGCGAGCGCCGCGCCCACGTTGTCCGGTTCGACGATGTCGGCGGCGGCCCCCTCGTTGACGAGGTCGTCGATGCAGCTCTGCATCTTCCTCACGAACAGGTGCTCGTACGGACTGGTCATCGTCCTCTCCTCTTCCCTCTGGCTCTCCCTGGTGCGGTGAGGGTAGCAACGATCTAAGCGATTAGACAGACGGGAAAATCCACAGTGCAGGTTCTTGGAACACCCCTTCCCCCAGGCCAGGTGTCGACGTACTCTAGTGCGACGTTCGTCCGGGCTCAGGCGGGGGCAACCTGATCTAACGGATTAGAACCTGGACCATTCGCTCGGGACTGGAGTCACCCAGTGTTGCTTAGACCCCTACACTCCGGACCTGCCGCCGCGTCCGGCACGCCGGCCGGTCGTCTCTCCTTCAGGCTGCTCGGCGCCGCGACCGGCGCCGCTCTCACCGCGGGGGCGCTCGCGGGCTGCGCCCCCGCGGAACGGGCGGAGGGCAGCGGGAGCGGAACGCTCCGCATCGCCGCCGCCACCGACGCGGGCGAGAGCCTGAACCCCTACGTGGGCACCCAGAGCCCCACCCAGGAGCTCCGCAGCGCGCACCTGTACGAGGGCCTCACCCACCTCGACCCCACGGGGAAGGTGGAGTGGCGCCTCGCCACGGACATGACTCCGAACAAGGACCTCGACGAATGGACGATCAAACTCCGTCCGGGCGTCAGGTTCACCGACGGGAGCGAGTTCACCTCCGCCGACGTGGTGGCGAGCATCAAGTACCTGCGCGACCCCAAGCACGCCGCCCAGGGGCTGGCCTACATCGAGAAGGTCGACCCGGACGCCGTCAAGGCCGTGGACAAGCTGACCGTCCGGGTCGGCCTGAGCAAGCCCTTCGGCCCCTTCAAGGACATCTGGGCGAACGTCCTCCTCCCGATGACCAAGGCGGGCTCGGTGCCCGGGAAGCCGATCGGCACCGGGCCGTTCGCCGTCAAGACCTTCACGGCCGGACGGCAGACCAAGCTGGCGCGATTCGACGGCTACTGGGGGGACAAGCCCAAGCTCGGAGCCGTCGACATCATCGAGTACCAGAGCCAGCAGGCGCAGGCCAACGCCCTGCTGTCCGACCAGGTCGACGTCGCCTCGGGCGCGACCCCGACCATCGCGAAGTCGCTCGGCGGCAAGAACGACATCAAGCTGCTCGACAGCAAGGGCGATTTCACGCTGCGGATCGGCTTCAACACGACGGTGGCGCCCTTCAACGACGTGCGCGTGCGGCAGGCGCTGCGCCTCCTCGTCGACCGGCAGCAGGTCGTGTCCAACGCCTTCGGCGGATACGCGCGGGTGGCGAACGACCATGAGGGCGGAACGCCGCAATGTCCCGCCCCGGGCCTTCCCCAGCGCAAGCAGGACATCGAGCAGGCGAAGAAGCTCCTGGCCGAGGCGGGCCAGAGCAACCTGTCGTTCTCGATCACGACGGACGGGCTTCTGCCCGGCATGCGGGAACTGGCGCAGGTGTTCTCCGAGAACGCGGCGAAGGCGGGTGTGAAGGTCAACGTCAACGTCGTCACGGTCCCCGAGCTCCTTTCGAAATGGGGCAAGTGGCCGTCCTACATCGACTTCAACCCCTTCCCCTACCTGCCGACCGTGATCGGCAGCCTGCTGCCCGGACGCGTGGGAAATGCCATGCACTGGGACGACCCCGAATTCGTCAAGCTCGCCGACAAGCTGTTCCTGGCGACCGACCGGCAGCAGTGCTCGATCATGAACCAGATGCACAAGATCGAATACGAGGAGGGGGCGATGGTGACGCCCGCGTTCGTCAACGTCCTGCTGCCCTACCGCGGCAAGGTCCGCGGGCTGGTGACCGACGTGAACGGCCGCCCGCTGACCTTCCTGACGAACGTGACCGTCGGGAGCTGAGGTCGTCATGGCTCAACTGGCGGTGCGGGCACGCACTCTCCGCCGCGGTTCACCACCGAGCCCGAGGGCCGCGACGATCCGGTGGCTGGCGGGCCGGCTCGTCCTCGGCGCGGTCGTCCTGTTCCTGGTCTCGGTGCTGCTGTTCGTCGTGACGCAGGCGCTGCCGGGGGACGTGGCGCGGATCATCCTCGGCAAGGACGCGACGGCCGGGCAGGTGGCGGACCTCCGGCACCGGCTCAGGCTCGACCAGCCGCTCGTCGCCCAGTACTGGCATTGGCTCTCCGGCATGCTCACCGGGCAGATGGGGACCTCGCTCCAGAACGGCGAGCCCGTGGCCGACATCATCGGGCCGAGGATGTTCAATTCGTTCACCCTGGGCTTCGCCTCGATGGCGCTGATCCTCCCGCTCGCCGTGCTCGCCGGCGTCTTCACCGCCTACAAGCGCGACAGCGCACTGGACAAGACATTCGTGGCGGTGTCCTCGCTCTTCACGGCACTCCCCGCCTTCGTGGTGGGAATGCTGCTGATCGCGTTCTTCGCCACGTCGGTCCTCGGCGTGCTCCCGGGGGTCTCGACAATTCCGCCCGGAGACCTGCCGTGGTGGCATCCGGCGGCGCTCGTCCTTCCGATCACCACCCTCACGCTCATGGGGGTCATGTATCTCGGACGCCTGGTGCGCGCCTCTTTCATCGACGCGATGAACAGCGAGTACGTCCAGACGGCGATGCTGAAGGGGCTCAGCGGCCGCCGCATCCTGTTCCGGCACGCCCTTCCCAACGCGATCGCGGCGAGCCTTCCGGCGGCTAGCCTCGTCGCGGCGGTCACCATCACAGGCGTCGTCGTGGTCGAGTACGTCTACTCCTATCCGGGTCTCGGGACGGCGGTGGTCGGCGCCGTGAACTCCCGTGACCTGCCGGTGCTGCAGGCGTGCATCCTCATCCTCGCGACCGCGTACTACCTCTGCAATCTTCTCGCGGACGTCTTCGCGGTCATGAGCAGGTCGCGGTGAAGGAGCAAGCAGTGGCAACGAATCCGACACCCGCTCTTTCGCCGTCAGGGAATCCGGTGACCGGAGAGGCGACGTCTCCGGCCGCCGCGGTGCCGGGCGGAAAGGGCGGCCTTTCCGTGCTCGGCCGCGCCGTCCGCACCGGGCAGGCCCGGCTCGGCCTCGCTCTTCTCGCGGTGGTCGGGCTCCTGATCGTGTTCGGGCGCTTCTTCGCCCGCCATGCGCCGGACGCCATTGTCGGACGGCCTTTGGAGGATCCGAGCGGGAAGTTCCCCTTGGGGACCGACATTCTCGGCCGCGACGTCCTGAGCCGCCTGCTCTACGGGGGCCTCACCCTTTCGTGGATGGCGATCCTCGCCGCGTGCCTCGGCGTGTTCCTCGGCTGCCTCGTCGGCCTCACCGCCGCCTACCGGGGCGGGGCCGTCGACACGCTGCTCATGCGCGCGATGGACGTCCTGCTGAGCTTCCCCGAGATCATCTTCGTGCTGCTGTTCGTGTCCATGCTCGGCCGCAGCACGCTGCTGACCTCGGTGCTCGTCGGCGTGGCGTTCGTGCCCGGGGTCTCCCGCGTGATGCGCGGAGCGGCCCTCCCGGTGATCGGCAGCGAGTACGTGCTGTGGGCGAAGGCGAACGGGCTGCCGCCGTCGCGGATCCTCGTCCGGGAGGTCCTGCCCGGCGTGACCTCGCCGCTGATGGTGGAGGCCGGGATGCGGCTCGTCTGGGCGGTCGCGGCGATCGCCTCGCTGAGCTATCTCGGGTTCGGCATCGCGCCGCCGGCGGCGGACTGGGGCCTGATGGTCGGTGAGAACCAGGACGGCCTTCCGGTCGCTCCCCTTCCGGTCCTGGCACCGATCGCGCTCATTCTCATGATGGCGCTCGGAGGCAATCTCATCGCCGAATCCATCGCCCGGACGGTCGGCCGCACGGAAGGGAAGAGCTGAGATGGCGAAAGAGGTGGAGGTCTCGGGCGTCACCGTGACGGTCGACGCCACGGGGAACGACATCGTCCGGGACGTCTCGTTCGAGCTCGGCCGCGGCGAGGTCATGGGCGTGGTCGGCGAGTCGGGCTCC
The DNA here is from genome assembly GCF_004349215.1 of Actinomadura rubrisoli. Lineage (GTDB taxonomy): Bacteria > Actinomycetota > Actinomycetes > Streptosporangiales > Streptosporangiaceae > Spirillospora > Spirillospora rubrisoli. The sequence goes on from NZ_SMKU01000281.1 coordinate 10,492, forward strand.
GGCAAGAGCACTCTCGCGCTCGCCCTCCTGGGGTTCGCGCGGAAGGGCGCGACCATCACCGGCGGACGGGTCGTCATCGACGGCGTCGACCTGCTCGCCCTGCCGGAAGGGCGGTTGCGCCGCGCCCGGGGAAGCAAGGTCGCCCACGTCTCGCAGGACCCGGCGACCGCGCTGAACCCGAGCCTGAGCCTGGCGACCCAGCTGACCGAGGGGCTGCGTTCGCCCAGGCGCGAGGCGCTGCCGCGCGTCCGCAAGCTACTCGAATCCGTGGGGCTGCCGAGCGACGACGCGTTCCTCAAGCGCCGCCCCCGCCAGCTCTCGGGCGGCCAGCAGCAGCGCGTCGCCATCGCGATGGCGGTCGCGGCCGGACCGCGGCTGATCGTGCTCGACGAGCCGACGACCGGGCTCGACGTCTCCACCCAGGCCCGCGTCCTGGAAATGGTGCGCGACCTCTGCGGTGAGCACGACATGGCGGCGATCTACGTCTCCCACGACCTCGCCGTCGTGGCCGACGTCGCCGACCACGTCACCGTCATGTACGGCGGCGAGGTGGTCGAGAGCGGCACCGACCAGGACGTTCTCGTCCGCGCCGCCCACCCCTACACCCGCGCCCTGCTGGCCGCCGTTCCGTCCGCGACCCACCGGCACCGGCTCGTCCCCATCCCCGGGCGCGCCCCCGGCGTCGACGAACACCGGCGGGGATGCGTCTTCGCACCGCGCTGCGACTACGCCGTGGCCGAATGCCGGACGACCCGTCCCGAGCTCATATCCGGGCCGACGGGGACGCTGACACGATGCCTGCGCACGGAGGAGGTAATACGGACACCCCGCGTCCTGCCGCGTTCGGCCGAGACGTATCCGGTCGCCGACGGAGGACAGGATGTGTTCTCGGTCTCCGGGCTGAACGCCGGCTACGGCGGCAGGCAGATCCTCTTCGACGTGTCCTTCGGCGTCGCCCGGGGCAGGTGCCTGGCCCTGGTCGGCGAGTCGGGCAGCGGAAAGACCACGACGGCGCGCTGCCTCGTGGGCCTGCACGAGGAGCAGGAGGGAGCCTTGGCCTTCGAGGGCCGGCCGGTCCCGGCCGCGGCGGGAAAGCGCGGCAAGGAGACCCTCCGGGAACTGCAGTACATCTTCCAGAACCCCTATGGCTCGCTCAATCCCCATCGCAGCGTGGAAAGCAGCCTGGTCGTGCCGCTCCAGCACTACTTCGGCGTGAAAGGACGCGAGGCCAGAAAGCGAGTGGGGGAAGCACTCGAACGCGTGGAGATACCCTCAGGGCTCGCCGGCCGCTACCCGGCGGAACTGTCCGGAGGCCAGCGCCAGCGCGTCGCGATCGCGCGCGCCCTCGTGTGCGAGCCGAAGCTCCTCATCTGCGACGAGGTGACGTCCGCCCTGGACGTGTCGGTGCAGGCGTCGGTGGTGGAACTGCTGCGCTCGCTCCTGGACGACGGCCTTTCGATGATCTTCGTCACCCACAATCTGGCGGTGGTGCGCAGCATCGCCGACAGCGTCGTCGTGCTGAGCCAAGGACGGGTCGTCGAGTCGGGCGCGACCGATTCGGTGCTCTCGGCGCCCGCGCACCCTTACACGCGGAGCCTTATCGCCGCCACGCTCGAAGTGCCCGACGCTGTTAAATGTGAATGAGAACAGAAAGGCATTAACATTGACCCGTCCGCTGCTGCGGAATTAGTCTGGCGATAGTTTTCCGGGCCCGTGAGGATCACCGCGACCGTGCCGGTCTCCCGGCGTGGTCTTCACCTTTCACCAAGTCCGGAAGGCTGCCATGACGAACGCTGGACGCACGGCGGGCGCGGCCCTGGGGGCCGCGCTCGTCCTGACCGCCAAGCTGCGCGGTCCCGGCCTGCGCGACAT
>NZ_SMKU01000282.1 GCF_004349215.1 Actinomadura rubrisoli
GGGACGGGCCGGGGCCGCGCGTCCAGCTTGAGCTCCTTGCGCAGCTGGTCGGCGACGGCCTTCACCCACGCGTCGTCCCCGGCCCCCGCCTCGTACCAGAGGAACAGGGGCCCGGTCAGGCCGCCCGCGTCGGCGAGCGCGGCGGACGCGGCCCGCGAGTCGTGGACGCACATCCGGCACTGGCCCTCGCGGTGGCCGGGACGGATGCCGGGGGCGACCAGCGAGTCGGCGGGGGAGTACTGGTGGCCGAGCGCGCCCTCGGTCATGGCGGAGCGGTCGACCGCCATCGACAGCGCCTGCCGGACGGTGGGCGACGACAGCCGCTTCTCCCACGCCGGGAACGCCAGGTAGGTCATGCTCCGGCCCGGGACGGCGAGGTGGCGGCCGCGGAAGTCGGCGTCCATCGACTCGTGCCGGGCCGGCGGTACCCGCGTCGCGATGTCCAGGTCGCCGCCCTCCACGGCGGAGTACTGGCGCGCCGCGTCCGGCATCGCCTTGACGACGATCGCGCGGCCGCCGGAGGGGCGCCGCAGGACGATCTCGCCGCCCGTCCGGGAGACGACGCGGAGCGGCCCGTTGCCGACCGGGCTCCGCGCGTAGGACGCCCAGTCCCGGGAGCGCAGGACGCCGTCCGGCATCGGCAGGAACGCCGGGTCGCCGAGCAGCGCCGGGAAACCATTCAGCGGGCGGTCGAGCGTCACCTCGAACGTGCGGTCGTCCTTGACCTTGAGCCCTTGGACCTCGTCGCCCCGCGGATGCCCGGCGCCCTTGATCCGTGCAACGTCGGTGAGCAGGCGCGCGCCCGCCCAGCCCTCGCGCAGGACGGCCGTCCAGGCGCCGGTGAACGAGCGGGACGTGACGGGCGAGCCGTCGTGGAAGACGCCGCCGGCGCGCAGCCGGACCGTCCAGACGCGGCGGTCCCGGCTCGTGATCGACTCGGCGGCGGCGCCGACGGGCGCGCCCGTGCCGGGATCGTAGGCGACCAGGCCCGTCCAGACCGCGTTCGCGATCATCCGGCCCGTCGCGTCGCGGACGTCGCCGGGCAGCAGCGTGGCGGGCGCGGGGGCGCCCACCGACAGCCGCGGATCGGCTGGATCGCTCCACGCCTTGAGGGCCACGACGGGGGCGAGCAGGACCACGACGGCGCCGGTGACCAGGGCGGCGGTGCGCGGGGCGCTCTTCAACGGCCTCTCCCGGGGGGCGGGGGACGGAACGCGGCGAGCGTACGGCACCGGCGTCCACCCGTGGAAGAGCGACCATGGGCCTACCGGGCCCCGGGAGCGGCGACAGGCGTCACCTGCCCTTACGGTCCTGAGTCCAATTCGTGACATATCCCCCTGTTGATCACACCCCGGCCACTGGTCAGACTGGCGCTGCGTAGATCGTTCGAAGTGGAGGCGCGATGGTCCCCCGCAAGTCACGCCCGGCCAGGCGCATGATCCAGGGCGGCGGCGCGGTCGCGGCGTCCCTGGCGCTCATGGCCGGCACCGCCTGGGCCTGCCCGCCCGAACCCGGCTACCCCCAGACCGACAAGACGACCACGGCGCAGGGAGAGGGAGAGGGCCAGGGCGGCCACTCCGGGCACTACCACCGCGCCGCGGGCGCGCCCGCCCAGCAGGCGTCCGAGGCGATCAAGGGCGTCCGCCGCGTCGGCGGCGTGGACGACGCCAAGGGCGCCATCTCGCTGATGTTCATCGACTACGGCCACGGCCGCCACAAGCGCACGGTCATGTACGCAACCGGCCAGTTCGGGCTGAAGGCCTACGACATCACCGCCGACCCCCGCGTCCCCAAGCTGGTCGGGCAGCTCAACATGCCCGGCATGTGGGAGACCGAGGACACCGACTTCGATCCCAAGCGCAAGATCATCTACCTGTCGCGGGACCCGCGCGCGTTCAACGGCAACACCGCCACCGGCGAGTCCGGCGTGTACGTGGTGGACGCGTCCAAGCCCGAGAGCCTGCGGCAGATCACCTACGTGAAGGTCCCGGCCGGGCACACCACGACCTGCGTCAACGACTGCCGGTACCTGTGGACGGGCGGGCCCGCCAAGGCCAGCTGGATGCCCGCGGACTGGGGCGGCCGCCCCGTCTGGGTCACCGACGTGCGCAACCCGGCCAAGCCGAAGGTCCACAAGGACCCGATCGACACCGGGCGCAACGACGGCAAGACCGACTACACCCACGACATCCAGGTCGACTCCGACGGCGTCGCCTGGGCGTCCGGACGCGGCGGCGTGCGCGGCTACCACACGACCGGCCGCCACTACGACCCGCTGAAGAAGAAGTGGCGGCGCGCCACCGCGGTCGACCCCGTCCCGTACGCGGGCGGCGGCCTCGACGAGGCCACGACCAACTCCACGTTCATGCACAACAGTTACCGGGCCGTAGGACGCACGCGCGGCCAGGCGGCCGACTCCCGCAGGTGGGGCAACGGCAAGCTGCTGTACGTCACCGAGGAGACGTTCAACGACGGCTGCGCCAACGACGGCCTGCTCGTCATCGCGTCCCTGAAGGGCTCCTACAACGGTGAGGGCTGGCGGTCCACGCCGGACAAGAAGTTCCGGCTGAACACCGTCGCCACGTGGGGCGTCGCGGGCAAGGAGGGCACCGACACGAGCGGCGACCAGCGGAGCCGGGACTGCTCGGCGCACTACTTCGACGTCCGCGACGGCGTCCTGGTCCAGTCGTTCTACTCGCAGGGCACCCGCTTCCTGGACGTCCGCGACCCCACGAACCCCAGGCAGCTCGCGTACTACCGTCCGGCCGACGCCGCGTCCTGGCAGCCCTACTGGCACGGCAAGTACGTCTACGTCGCCGACAACACGCGCGGCGTCGACGTCCTGGAGCCGACCTTCCGCTGACCACCATCCACGCAGAGGCCCGCGCCCCACCCCCCAGGAGCGGGCCTCTGCCCCTTCCCTGGCGCCCCCTACCGGAAGTGGTACGGGCTGTCGGCGTCGCGTGCGCTGCGTTCGGCGGCGGCCACCGCGGACTCGGCGGCCTTGCGGAGCTGGTGCCCCGCCTGGCGGACGACCCGGACGGGCCGCTCGGGCAGGTGCCGCGTCGCTCCGCGATGGCGCCGCCAGTGCTCGCGGGCGCGCGCGCGATGCTCGACGCGCAGATGCTCGATGAGACGGTCGAGGTCCATGGTGACCTCCCCGTACAGCGGCCACAGGTCGCCGGCCACGGCCCGCTCGTGCAGCTCCTGGGTGAGCCGGGAGCGGCGTTCGCGGGCGATGTCGACGCGCACTTCGAGTTCCTGCTCGGCCTTGAAGGGCCGGGCGTTGCGGTCCAGGTCGGAGCGGGCGAGCCGGCCGTAGGCGGCGATGCTGTCGGCGATGCCCGCGAGCGCGTCCGCGAGCTGCGGGCGCAGGACCGCGTCCCGCAGCAGGCGGCCGTGCCGGCCGAGCCGCTCGTCGTCGGCCAGCGACCGGGTCAGGCCGCGCAGCGACAGCGTGAAGTGCTCCATCGTCTCGATGGCGTTGCGCAGCGCCACGCCCGCGTCCACCAGGCGCCGCGCCCGCGGGTTGAGCCGGACGCTCTGCTCCGCCGCGCCGAGCGCCTGGTCGGTGGAGACGATGTCGCGGGCGAGCCGCTCGGCCTCGCGCTGCCAGCCGGCCGCCTCGCCCTCGACCGCGTCGCCGCTCAGGTCGTCCGCGATCTCCTTGATCAGGTTGCGCAGCCGCTCGGCGATGTCCTGGACGGCCTCCTCGGCGGGCCGGACGCGCACCGTGGGCACGAGGAACGTCGCGGCCAGCCCGGTCCCGGCGCCGACCAGCGTCTCCAGGACGCGCTCCTTCGCGGCGAACTCGCTGGACGCGCCCAGCGCGAAGATCAGCATGGTGCTGATGGGCACCTCCAGGACGTGCTCGCCGAGCCGGAGCACGTTCCCGATGGTGAGCGCGGCGAGGATCGCCAGCCCGAGGCTCCACCAGGAGAACCCGACGGTGCTCGCGAACAGCACCGCCACGAGCACTCCCGAGGCGACCGACGCGACCCGCAGCACGCTCGACTTGATCGTCTCGTAGACGGAGTACTGGACGACCAGCAGCGCCGTCAGCGGCGCCAGCAGCGGCTGGGGCCCGCCCTCCGGGAGCACGGCGAGGGCGGCCGTGAAGGCGGCGACGGCGGTGAGGGTGAGGCGGGCGATGCGGAAGGCCGCGGACTGCACCTCCGTCGCCACCTGGAGCGGGTGGCGGCCGGTGCGGCGGCCGTGGCGGAAGAACGCAAAGGACATCTGGGCACGCAGGTGCTGATCGCGGTTCAGTTCAGGACGGTCACACCTTCACTCAATAGGATCTTCGCCCAGGTTCTTCCCGCCGCCGAGCAAATCTGGAGCAAAACCGGCCGGGGCCCTAGCCGCGGTGGCGGGCGCGGAAGGCGGCGACGTTCGTCCGGTTGGCGCAGGACTCCGAGCAGAACCGGCGGCGGCCCGCGCGCGAGGTGTCGGCGTAGACGCGGTCGCAGCCGTCCGCGGCGCACTCGCCCGTCCGGCCCAGGCCGTGCTCGACGACCAGCTCCGCGAGGTTCATCAGCGTGGTGGCGCGGAAGCGGTGCGGCAGCCGGGACGAGGGCGGCGCGTAGTGCATGTGCAGGCCGTGCGGCTCGTGGTCGGCGAGGTGCGGGTGCATCGGGACCTCCAGCATCAGCCTGTTCAGCAGCGCCATCGCCTCCTCGACCCCGGACGCCTCGAAGAAGGGGCGCAGCGTCCGTCCCCAGCGGCGGAAGTCGTCGGCGTCGCGGGCGTCGAACTGCTGCCAGAAGAACTCGTTGTCGCGCAGCAGCCGGCGCAGTGCGTCGTCGGAGTCATCGCCGCTCGCGCTGGTCACGGCGTTGACCAGCGCCGCGGCGGCAGACACTCCGTGGCTCTTGTACCCAGTGATCCGCATTGCCCCGGCTCCCGCTCGCATGCCATGCTGTAAACGACATTTTGCCTACAACCATTACGCAGTCTAGTTGAGGATGCACGGTGGAGGAATGTCCACGCTGCGGCTGGCCCGTGACCGAGGCGTACGAGGTGCTCTCGCGCCACCTGACCTCCGAAGGCGTGGTGAGCTACACGCGGTGCGCCTGCGGCGAGGTGCAGGTGCGGGTCCAGCCGTACGGCCCCGGCGAGGTCGTGTCCGCCTCCCGCGGTGACAACCCTCCACGCGGCGCCCCTCCACGCGGCACGCGCTAGTGCCGCCAGCGGGTGATCTCGGTGATCTCCTGCGGCGTCGCGCCGTCCAGCAGCTCGATCTCGCCCCGGCGGACGGCCGAGACCGTGTCGGTCACCGCCTCGCCGAGCGCCTCCCGCAGGACGAGGTCGGCCTCGAACGCCGCGACCGACTCCGCCAGCGACGACGGCAGCGGGCGGATGCCCCGGGCGGACCGCTCGTCCGCCGTCAGCGACGCCGGGTCCACCTCGACCGGCTCGGGGAGCGCCAGCTCGGCGCCGATCCCGGCCCGTCCCGCCGCCAGCAGCGCCGCGAGCGCGAGGTAGGGGTTGGCGGCGCCGTCGAAGCACTTGACCTCCAGGTTCGCCGCGCTCGCCCGCTCGCCCTGCGCGCCGGTGATGAACCGCAGCGCCGCCTCCCGGTTCTCCGGCCCCCAGCAGGCGAACGCGCCCGCCCAGTGGGACGGGACGAGCCGCAGATAGCTCGCCACCGCCGGCGCGCCGACCGCCAGCAGCGCGGGCAGCCGGTGCAGGATCCCGGCGGCGAACGACGCCCCGGCGGCCGTCATCCCGCACGGGCCGCCGCCGCCCGCCATCGCGTTCACCGCGCCCTCCGCCGCGTCCTCGCGCCACAGGCTCAGGTGGACGTGCGCGCCGTTGCCGACCGCGTCCGCCTCGACCTTGGGGGAGAACGTGGCGATCATGTCGTGCTCCATCGACACCGCCCGGATCGTCTCCCTGGCCAGTACGGCGGTGTCGGCCGCGCCGACCGGATCCTCGGCCGCCACCGACAGCTCGTACTGCCCGGCGGCGTACTCGGGGTGCAGCTGGTCGACCGAGACGCCCGAGGCGTCCAGCGCCCGGAGCAGGTCGCGCAGGTAGCCCGACAGCTCGCTGATCCGCGTCATCCCGTACGCGGGGCCGTGGCAGGCGGGGGAGAAGCCGTCCCCGTCGCTGTCCGACACCGCCCACTCGATCTCGAACGCCGTCCGCACCGACCAGCCGTCCGCGGCGAGCCGCGCGGTCTCGCGGCGCAGCAGGGCCCGCGTGTCCAGCGGGTGGACGGTGCCGTCCTGCGCGTACCGGGCGGCGGGCGCGTGGGCCCAGCCCGGCAGCGCCGCCATCGGGACGAGCCGGTCCAGGTCGGGGTGCAGCCGCACGTCCCCGGTGGGCCCGCCCACGTACCGCCCCGACACGATCGAGTCGTCCAGCAGGAACACGTCGAACACCGGCGACATGCCGACGCCCCAGGACGCGGCGTGCTCCAGCCGGCTCACCGGGACGGTCTTGGTCCGCGTGATCCCGCTGACGTCCACCCAGGTGAGGGCGACCGCGACGATGTCCTGCCCGGCGAGCCGGCGCGCGGCCTCCGCGGCCCGCGCGCCGAGCCGGGCGCGCTCGTTGCCGTCGAGGGGGGAGGGCTGTCCGGAGTCTTCCACGATGATGCTCCCGATCGGAGTGGGCGAGGCGGCGGTGCGGGCACCGCCCGAACAGGCATCGTAGGAAGAACATCCTGTCGTTTCAGGGAGGAGGCGGGTGTCGTGCTCGAATGGCTGGAGTCGCTGCCGCTGGTCGACCATCACTGCCATGGCGTGCTCGACCGCGATCTGGACCGCGGCGAGTTCGAGGAGTCGCTCACGGAGGCCGAGACCGGGGGGCCGCCGGAGGTGAGCCCGTTCGACTCCCAGATCGGCTTCGCGCTGCGGCGGTGGTGCCCGCCCGTCCTGGGCCTGGACGCCCACGCCGAGCCGGGCGACTACCTCGCCCGCCGCGCCGAGCTGGGCGCGGTCGAGGTCAACCGCCGGTTCCTGTCCGCCGCCGGGCTGGAGGCGCTCTGCGTCGACACCGGGTACACGCCCCAGGCGATCCTGGACCCGCCCGCGCTCGGACGGCTCGCCGGCGCGTCCGCGCACGAGATCGTCCGGCTGGAGACGGTCGCGGAGGAGGTCGCCGGGGAAGGCGTCACCGCCGCCGGGTTCGCGGGCAAGGTGCGCGCCCGGATCGAGGCGTGCGTCCCGTCGGTGGTGGGCGCCAAGTCCATCGCCGCGTACCGGGCGGGGCTGGAGCTGTCGGGCGAGCGCCCGTCCGACGCGGAGGTCACGGCGGCGGCCGGGCGCCTGCTGCGCCAGGACCGGCCGCGCGTCTGCGACGAGACCCTGCACCGCTTCCTCGTCTGGTGCGCCGTGGACGCGGGCCTGCCGGTGCAGTTCCACGTCGGCTACGGGGACGTGGACGCCGACCTGCGGCGCGGCGACCCGCTCCTGCTCATCGACCTGCTGCGGGCCATGGCGTCCACCGGCGCACCGGCGATGCTGCTGCACAACTACCCGTTCCACCGGCAGGCCGGGTATCTGGCGCAGGTGCTCCCGAACGTGTACGTGGACGCCGGGCTCGCCACCCACAACCTCGGGCACCGGGCCCAGGCGCTGATCACCGAGCTGCTGGAGCTGGCGCCGTTCGGGAAGGTGCTGTACTCCTCCGACGCGTTCGGCCTGGCCGAGCTCTACCACCTGGGCGCGCTGCTGTTCCGGCGCGCCCTCGCGGGCATGCTCGCCGGGGGCGTGGACGACGGCGCCTGGACGGCCTGCGACGCCCGCCGCGTCGCCGTGCTCGTCGCGTCCGGCAACGCCCGCCGCGTCTACGGCCTCTGACCCGGCGGTACGCTCGGAGCCGATCTTGAGGGGCGATCCCGGGGGAGGGGGCGCGGATGGCCGGACGCGAGAGGCTGCTCGTCATCGGGGGCGACGCGGCGGGGATGAGCGCCGCGTCGCAGGCCCGCAGGCGGCGCGGCCCGGACGAGCTGGAGATCACCGTCCTGGAGCGGGGGCGCCACGCGTCCTACTCGGCGTGCGGCATCCCCTACTACGTGGGCGGCCTGGTCGAGGACGCCGACCGGCTCATCGCCCGCACCCCGGCCGAGTTCCGCGACCGCGGCATCGACCTGCGCCTGCGCCACGAGGCGGTCGAGATCGACCTGGACGGGGGCCGCGTCCGCGCCCGCGACCTGGACGGCGGCGGCGAGCGCTGGGAGCCGTACGACCAGCTGATGGTCGCGACCGGCGCGGTGCCCGCCCGGCCCCGGCTCCCAGGGGCGGACGCGGAGGGCGTGCACGGCGTCCAGGTCCTCGACGACGGCATCGCCATCCGCCGCGTCCTCGAACGCGACAAGCCGCGCCGGGCGGTCGTCGTGGGCGGCGGCTACATCGGCCTGGAGATGGCCGAGGCGCTGGTGACGCGCGGCCTGGAGGTGTCCCTGGTGGACGCCGCCGACCAGCCCATGCGGACCCTCGACCCGGACATGGGCGCCCTCATCGCCGACGCGATGCGCGGCATCGGCGTCCGGCTCCACCTGGGCGAGCCCGTCGAGGGCTTCGACACCGCCGCCGGGCGCGTGGCCGCCGTCCGCACCGCCGGGCGGACCCTGCCCGCCGACCTGGTCGTCCTCGGGCTGGGCGTGAAGCCGGAGACCGCCCTGGCCAGCGCCGCCGGGATCGCCGTCGGCCCGACCGGCGGGATCGTCACCGACCGCCGCATGCGCACCCGCTCCGAGCGGGTGTGGGCGGCGGGCGACTGCGTCGAGACCCGCCACCTGGTGTCCGGCGCGCCGGTCGCCATCGCGCTCGGCACCCACGCCAACAAGCAGGGACGCGTCGCGGGCATCAACCTCGGCGGCGGGTACGCGACGTTCCCGGGCGTGGTCGGCACCGCCATCTCCAAAATCTGCCAGATCGAGGTCGCGCGCACCGGGCTGAACGAGCGGGAGGCGGCCGCCGCGGGATTCGAGTTCGTGACCGCCATGGTCGAATCCACCACCCGCGCCGGATACCACCCGCGCGCCACCACGATGAAGACCAAGCTCCTCGCCGAGCGCCGCTCCGGCCGCCTGCTCGGCGGGCAGATCGTCGGTGAGGAGGGCGCCGCCAAGCGCGTCGACGGCCTGGCCATCGCCTTGTGGAACGGCATGACGGTCGAGGAGATGACGGGCCTTGACCTCGGCTACGCACCCCCGTTCTCCCCGGTCTGGGACCCCGTCCTCATCACCGCCCGCAAGGCCGCCGAACGCGTCGAGCAGGACATGCGCACCCGACCCTGACGCGTTTGTCGGGGCCCGTCCCTACGGTGTGGCGGCATGACCCCAACACCCCCGGCTCACGCTGTGAGGCCCGGGTGCGCGTCCGTCCGGCGGTCAGGTGGCGGCCTCTGTGAGGGCGTTCAGGACGTCGGCGACCAGGTCTTCGGTGTCCTCCACGCCGACCGAGAAGCGGATGAAGCCGGGCTCCACCGCGTCGCCGCCCCAGCGGCCCCTGCGCTCGGCGGTGCTGTGCACGCTGCCGAAGCTGGTGGCCTGCGCTACGAGGCTCAGCGCGCCGAGGAAGCGTTCGGCGAACGCCTCGTCCGGCAGGGTGAAGGACACCACGCAGCCGAACCTCCGCATCTGGCGGACGGCCGTCTCGTGGGACGGGTCGTCCGGCAGCCCCGGATACCGCAGGCCCGCGACCTCGGGCCGGTGCCGCAGTGCCCGCGCCAGCGCCAGGGCGCTCGCGGCCTGCCGGTCCAGCCGGAGTTGCAGCGTGGCCAGGGACCGGTGCGCCAGCCATGCCTCCATCGGCCCGGGGATCGCGCCCACGGTCTTGCGCCACAGCCGCACGCTCTCCGCCAGCTCCGGGCTCCGCGTGGCGACGTGGCCGAGCAGGAGGTCGCCGTGCCCGGTCAGCGCCTTGGTGTCGCTGGCCACGGAGAAGTCGGCGCCCAGGTCCAGCGGGCGCTGCCCGAGCGGCGTGGCCAGGGTGTTGTCCACCGCGACGAGCGCGCCCCGGGCGTGGGCGGCCCCGGTGAGGCGCGCGATGTCGCAGACGTCCAGCCGCGGGTTGGACGGTGTCTCCAGCCACACCAGGCGGGCGCCGTCCAGCAGTTCCAGTTGCGCGTCCGCCGCCGTCGGGCCCGTCCGCACCCGGGCCCCGTAGGACTCCAGCCGCTCCTTGAGGGCCCGCGTCGTCTGGTAGCAGTCGTCCGGCATCACGACGATGTCACCGGCTCTGACCTGCGACAGCAGTACCGCCGCGACGGCCGCCATCCCGGACGAGAACACAGTGGCCTCGGCGCCGCCCTCCAGTTCCCCGAGGGCCGCCTCCAGGAGCGTCCACGTCGGATTCGTGTCGCGGCCGTAGGTGTAGGGGCCCTCCGGTTCGCCGGGCAGGTGGTAGTACGCCGCGAACACCGGTCCCGGCAGTGCCGGCGCGTACTTCTCGGCGGGCGGGCGGCCCGCGCCCACCGCCAGCGTCCCGTCCCCGATGCCCAACGCCCGTCCCTTCCCCGAAGCCGATGACCATCGTCCCGTACCCGTCCCACCTGCCCGGACGCGGGGTCGCGGCTCCCGTTCGAAGATCGCGGGATCCGAATCGGGGCGGCGGACATCGAATCCGGGTGACCGAGTCCCAAGGAGAATCGCCGATGTCCCTTCCCAGCGTGCTGATCGACCCGCCCTGGACCGGCCGGAAGGCCGCGGAGCCCGTCGTCGAGGGGTTGAAGCCCCCGGCGGGAGCCGTGGAGGTGTGGGAGCCCGGCGAGCGCGAGGAGTGGGCGGGCGAGCCCGTCGCCCCGATCGACTGGGACGACGCGATCCAGCAGCATCAGAACGGCACGCTCTGGCGCCCGACCCAGTTCACGCTGTTCAGGGAAGGCCCGGAGGAACGCGTCCGGCCCCTTCTGACGGACTGGAAGCCTGATCTGCGCTACGGGCAGAGCCGCATGGAGCCGGTCGTCGCCCGGTTCGGGCTGGACGCGCTCGAACCCGCCCTGCACACCGCCAAGGCGCACCCCGAGAAGGCCGGCGCCGCGCTCCTGCCCTTCCTCGAAGCGCGGGTGGCCCGGGTCGTGGCCGGATGGCTGGCGGGCAAGGACGCGACGCGCGAGCTGGCCCGCGTCTGGCTCACCCGGCACGGCGTCGCGGCCGTCCCCTACCTCGTCCCGGACGCGCTCGGCGCGCGGGAGCCGGCGCGCGCCAAGGCGGCCATGGCGCTGCGGGTCATCGCGGCGCAGCGGTCGCCCGAGGCCGTCGCCGAGGCCGCCCACCCGCACGGCGCCGAGGTCTCGTCCCTGGTGGCGGACGTTCCGCGCGTCGACCCGGCGGACCCGTGGGCGGTCTCCCTCGTCGACCCGCCGCGGCTCGGCGACTGGCTGGCCCCGGCCCTTCCCTCCGTCCCGCTGCGCGACGGCGGCGTCCTGCCGCCCGAGGGCGCCGGGCACATCGCGATGATGCTGGCGCTGTCGGCGCGGGAGGAGTACCCGGGCCTCGCCCAGGTCCGCGCGGCCTGCGACGCGGCCTCGCTCGCCGATTTCGGCTGGACGGTGTTCGAGGCGTGGCAGGCGGCCGGAGCACCGCCCGGCGACGTGTGGGCGCTGACCGGCCTCGGCCTCCTCGGGGACGACACGACCGTCCGCCGCCTCACCCCCGTCGTCCGCGCCTGGCCCGGACGGGGCATGCACCACCGGGCCGTGCAGGGACTCGACGTCCTCGCCGCGATCGGCACCGATGTCGCCCTCGCCCATCTCGACGGCATCGCCCAGAAGGTGAAGTACAAGGCGCTCCAGTCCGAGGCCCAGGACAAGATCGCACAGGTCGCGGCGCGGCTCGGCCTCACCGACGAGCAGCTCGCCGACCGGCTCGTCCCGCACCTCGGGCTGGACGGATCGGGCGCCCTCGTCCTCGACTACGGCCCCCGCCGCTTCACCGTCGGCTTCGACGAGCAGCTCAAGCCCTACGTCACGGACCAGGACGGCAAACTGCGCAAGTCGCTGCCCAAGCCCGGCGCGAAGGACGACCCGTCCCTGGCGCCCGCCGCCCACCAGCGCTTCGCCGACATGAAGAAGCAGGTGCGCGCCGTCGCGTCCCTGCAGATCGGCCGCCTGGAGAGCGCGATGCTCCGCGGCCGCCGCTGGACCGCCGCCGAGTTCGACGAGTACCTGGCGCGCCATCCCCTGATGTGGCACATCGCCCGCCGCGTCGTCTGGACGTCCGGCGGCACCGCGCTCCGCCTCGCCGAGGACCGCACGCTCGCCGACGTGAACGACGAGACCGTCACCCTGCCCGCCGCGGCCCCGATCGGCATCCCGCACCCCCTCCGCCTCGGGGACGACCTGGACGCCTGGAAGCGCGTGTTCGCCGACTACGAGAT
>NZ_SMKU01000283.1 GCF_004349215.1 Actinomadura rubrisoli
GGCACGGAACCCGGGACGCGGGGGGCGGGGACCGGCCCGGCGGACGGCCCGCGCAGCGCGTGCTCGACCGCGTCGTCGGGGCGCATCGCGCGGCCCTCGCCCCAGAACTGGGCGACCAGCGGCTCCCCCAGCTTGCGGCGGATCGGCTCCAGCGTGCGCTCGCGGTGCGCGCCGGTGCCGGGCTGCCGGCCCGTCGCCTCGCGGAGCGCGGACGCGGCGCCGGCGAGCATCACCGCGCCGCGCTGGTCGCCCTCGCGCGCCACCAGGTCGGAGAACGCCTCCAGCGCGCGCGCCACGTCCAGCCGGATGCCGGACGAGCGGCTCAGCGTGAGGCTGCGCGCGAGCGCGTCGCGCGCGGCGGGGAGGTCGTCCTGCTCCAGCGCGACGCGGCCGAGGCCCGCCAGCGCCCGGGCCATCTCCGGGCCGGCGCCGATCTCGGCGAGGATCGGCAGCACCTCGCCGTAGTGGGCGCGCGCGGCCGCGTGGTCGCCGCGCAGTTCCGCGAGCCGGCCGAGCCCGATCATGGCGTGCGAGGCGCCCCACAGCTGGCCGATCTCCCGCATGACCGCCGCGCTCTCGGCCAGCCGCTCGCGGGCCTCCCGCAGCCGGGACCCGCGGATCAGCACGTAGCCGCGGGTGGCGAGCGCGTGCGCCCGGTTCCACTCCTGGCCGGGCGCGGAGGCGATGGCCTCCGCCTCGTCCAGCCGGGCGGCGGCGGCGCCGAGCCGCCCGGCGCGGGCGAGCGCCTCGGCGGTGGTGATCAGGGCCATCGCGGTCATGAAGTCGTCCCGCGCCGCGCGGCACGGGCCGAGCGCCTCCTCGGCGAACCGCAGCGCCTGCGCGAAGTCGCGCCCGCCGACGGCGAGCTGCGCCCGCCCCGCGAGCCCCGCGCCGAGCACGCGGGCGCCGAGCCCCCGGCCGCGGGCGAGGAAGCGGTCGGTCCACTCGGCCCACTCCGCGACGCGGCCGCGCACGATCCAGAACGTGCGCAGCGCGGTGCAGATCCGCAGGCCCTCCTCGATGTCGCCGCGCTCCAGCGACCAGGCGAGCGCGGCGCGGACGTTGTCGAGCTCGGCGTCGTACCGGTGGGACAGCGCGACCCGCTCGGACCACGACCCGGGGATCTCCGCCGCGGCGAGCTCGCCGTCCCGCTCGGCCGCCTCCAGTACCGCGTCGCGGTGCCGCGTCCGGAACGCCACGCCCTCGCCCGCCGCCTCCAGCCGCTCGCCCGCGTACTCGCGGATGCTGTCGAGCTGCCGGAACCGGACCTCCCCCGCCAGCTCCCCCGTGACGACGACGAGGGACTTGTCGACCAGCGCGGTGAGCAGGTCGAGGACGTCGTCGGCGTGCAGACCGCCGCCCCCGGGGGCCCCGCCGGGCCCGGTATCGGCGCAGACGTGCTCGGCCTGGTCCAGGGTCCAGCCGGCGAACACCGACAGCCTCCGCAGCAGCGTGCGCTCGGGCCCGTCGAGCAGCTCGTGGCTCCAGTCGATCGCCGCGCGCAGCGTGCGCTGCCGGGGAGGCGCCGTCCGGTCGCCGGCGCTCAGCAGCCGGAAACGGTCGGTGAGCCGCCGCGCGATCTGCTCGACCGACAGCACCCGGACGCGGGCGGCGGCCAGCTCCAGCGCCAGCGGCACCCCGTCGAGCGCCTGCGTGACGTCCTGGACGGCACCCGTCCCGGCGAATCCCGGGCGGACCGCGCGGGCGCGGTCGACGAACAGCCGGACCGCCTCGTCCAGGGCGAGGGGCGGGACCCGCCACACGTTCTCCCCCGGCATGCGCAGCGGCTCGCGGCTGGTGGCGAGGACCCGCAGCCGCGGGCAGCGGGCCAGCAGCGTCCTGGTCAGCTCGGCGGACTCGTCGATGACGTGCTCGCAGTTGTCCAGGACGAGCAGGACCGGCGCGCCGTGCAGCGTGTCGGCGAGAGTCTCGGTGAGGGGGCGGCCCTCCTCCTCGGCGACGCCGAGGACGGCGGCGGCGCGGCGCCCGACCGGCTCGGGCGTGCCGTCCGGCCGGAGGTCGGCCAGCTCCACGAACCACACGCCCCCCGGGTGCGCGGCCAGCATCGTGTGCGCGACGTGCAGCGCGAGCCGGGTCTTGCCGATCCCGCCCGCCCCGCACAGCGTGACCGCCCGCATGGCCTCCAGCAGCCGGGCGAGGTCGTCCACGTCCCTGTCGCGGCCGATGAACGCGTTGGGTTCGGCCGGGAGGTTGGTCCTCACGGGGGTGTTCAGCGCAGTCATGCTTCCTGCCGTGTCCGAAGGGTCCGGCCCAGTGCGTTCCCGTCCCCGCTGCCCCGTGCGAGCCCGGGCCGTCCGGTATGGCTCTGTGAGTGTCGCATCGCTGTGCGTGTGCCGTCCCCGGTTTCGCGTTCTTGATTTTCTCCGTCCGTTCGCGTCGATTCCACCCTTGCGGCCGAGGGGCCGTACGGTAGTGCGCCGTGTCCCCCACCTCCGAGAACGCGCCCGGTGCCGCCGCCAGTCTCGACGACGTGCTCGTCGGCGAGGCCGTGCTGGGCGTGTACCGGCAGATGTTCGCGGCGCTGGCCCGCGACAGCGGCGCGGTCGTGGACGACCCGGAGCTGGTGGACGTCGCCGAGACGCTGCTCGCCGCGTTCGCCGACGCGGGCGAGGAGGGGCTGAGCCGCGAGCAGATGCGGTACGTGTGCCGCCGCTACCCGCCTGAGGTGTTCGAGAACCGGCTGCGGGTGCTCAAGGGGCTGGGCGCGGTCCGGGAGGTGTTCCCCAAGCCCAACCAGCTGCGCTACCGGGCGTCGTTCACGAGCGTGGTCGGGCTCATGTTCGTCCGGCGGATGATGCTGGACGGCGGGCAGAGCGAGATGCACCGGCTCCTCGCGCTGGAGCAGCTGAACGTCGCCGACCCGCGGATGACGCCCGGGCAGGCGCGCGACGGCGCGGACGGCCTGGCCCGCGCGTTCCGGCTGTGGAGCGTGGAGCTGCTGACGCTGACGAACGCGACGATCGAGGAGCTGCGGGAGCAGGCGCCGAAGCTCTGGGGCACCGAGGAGATCCTGCGGCGCGCCGAGCGGCTGCACGGCGCGATCCTGCGCCGCTGGCCGCAGCTCGACCGGACCTGCACCGACCTGCGCGCCGCGATCTACGCCTACGGCGACGCGTCCCGCCGCGCGGCGGCCCGGCTGTCGGACTCGGCGGGCACGACGCGCAACCTGACGCTCCTGCCGCCCGAGACGTGGCGCACGTTCTCCCGGACGGCCTCGCGGGAGGACCTCGCGGCCGTGCTGGACGGGTTCGTGTTCGACGCGGCGGCGCCCTGGCACGAGCCGTCCGCGGTGGTGACGGCGGTGGAGGACGGGCCGCGCGCGACGCCGCAGAGGCCCGCGCCGCCGCGCCCGTCCGTCCCTGACCCGGGGCTGTCGGACGACACCGGCTCGGACGGCGCGGCGATGGAGCGGCTCCGCGGCATCGCCGAGCAGATCCTCCGGGGCCGCGACCGGGTCGCCGTGGAGGACGTCCTGGACCAGGACTGGGCGGCGGCGCGGCGCGTGCTCGCCGACCTGTCGTCGGTGCATCTGCATCCGGAGCTGCCCTACCGGCTCGTCTGGTCGGACGGCCTGGAGGTGCGCCCCGGCGGTTTCCCCACGTGGGTGTCCCCTGGCTGGTTCGAAAGGACCGCCTCGTGAGCGTGGACCCGCAGGTTCTGGCGCGCGCGCGTGCCCGGGTGCTAGGCGCGGCGTCGATCGCCGTGTCCGAGCCCGTCCCGCCGGGGACGACGGCCGCGACGGACGGCGACCGCGTGTGGCTGCTGCCCGCCTGGCCGGACGGCGCCACGCCCGCGATGCTGGAGGAGTACGAGACCGCCCCGATGCCGCTGGACCGCGCGGGCCAGGCGCGCCGCGTCCTCGCCGCCGCGCTGCGCTGCTGCTGGCGCCGCCTGGACGACGCGCCCTGGCCCGGTTCCGCCGCCACGTCCGCGGACGTGCTGGAGGTGTACGCGGGCATGTCGCGCGGCGACGCCGACCTGGCGCGCCGCTGGGCGACCGGCGAGCTGCGCCGCCTGGCCGACACCGGCTGGCTCCTGCTGGACGAGGAGTCCGGGACGGTGCGGCCGGGGCCCCGGGTGGCGCTGTGGGCGGAGCAGTCCCTGCCGTCCCTGCGCGACCTGCTGCGCCGTCTCCCCGAGCCGCCGCCGGGGGACGCCGGTGAGTGAGCTGTTCGAGCCGCTGCTGCGGTCCTACGACGAGCGGCGGCGGGCGGAGCTGGTGGCCGCGTACATGGCGGTGGAGCACGCCGCCGAGCCGGTGCCGGAGGTGCGGTTCACCGCGCTGCGCGAGCCCGCGCTGCGGCGGACGGTCGAGGAGATGCTCGCGCTCACCGGCCGGACGCTGGTGCGCTCGGAGCAGACCCGGTGGATCTCCGGCTACCGCGACGACGTCGCCGCGGAGCTGGCCGGGGACCCGGAGTGCGTGCCGCCGGTGCGGGAGCGGGCCGTCCTGGCGCTGGTGCTGATCCACTCGGTGGCGATCCCGCGCGCGGCGGGGCTGCTGGCCGACGACTCGTGGCTGTCGCCCTACCCGACGCCGGTGGACGAGCTGCGCCGCCGCACGCAGCTGCCGATCGGGGAGCTGGAGGCCGCGCTGCGGCGGCTGCGCCTGGCGGGGCTGGTGGCGCAGGTGAAGGCGGGCGCGGACGACGCGGGCGGCTTCGTGCCGGGGCCGCAGTTCCACCGGCTGACGGCCGCCGCGCGCCGCCGCCTCCAGGAGGAGCTGATCCTGGCCGCCGGGCCGGACTCGCCGCTCGCCGCGGCGATCAGGTCCCGGCGCCGGGACCGGGAACGCGATCAGGGGGAGAACAGATGACCGCCGTCCTCGAACCGCTGATGCCGGGCCCCGCGGGCACCGGCGGCGACAACGTCGTCGGCGACCGGACGCTCGTCGCCGTCCAGGCGGTGAACATCTCCCGGCTGTCCACGCACCCGGTGCCGACGGTACCGGGCACGCTGATCGTGGTCGCCGGGCAGGGCCCGAAGGACTCCAACGGCGCGGGCAAGTCGTCGTTCATCGCGGCCATCACCGCGTTGCTCGGGGACGAGCAGTGGCGGTTCGCGTCGGGCGCGCGGGCGGTGGCGGAGCTGCTGTTCAACGCCGAGCTGGCGGCGCAGGGCGACACCCAGTGGGCGAGCGCCGACCACGGCTACATCGTGGGCGTCTTCGACTACGCCGAGCCGCCGGAGCGCCCGGAGGCCGCCGGGGAGCCGGAGGATGCGGCCGGGGAGCCGGAGGAGGAGACGGCGGTCACCGTCTGGCTGCGGGTGAACGTGGACGCGCCGCACCTGGAGATCCGGTGGCGGCAGGGCGTCTGCCTGGCCTCGGCGCCGTCCGAGGCCGACCGGGTCGCGCTGGCCGACCGGCTGTGGGCGGGCCTGCCGCGCAGCGCCGGGCGCCGCGACCTGGTCGCCAAGGACCTGGGCCGCGTCCTGTACGGGGGGCAGGTGCGGTGCGTGTCGTTCCTGTCGACGTCGGTGCGGTCGAAGGTCGCCACGAACCTGCTGTCGCAGCCGCTCAACGAGATCGGCCCCGAGCGGATCTTCAGCGCTATCGCGGCGCTGACCGGGCTGGACCGGGAGCTGGAGGCCGAGCGCAAGTCCCGCGCGGAGGAGCACCGGGAGCGGGCCAAGGCGGCCGAGGCCGGCGAGCGGCTCGCCGAGTGGGAGCGCGAGGCGGCGGCGCTGCTGAAGACGTTCGACCGGCGCGACCGGGCCCGCGAGGAGGTCGCGGCGGCGCTGCGGGACTGGCGGACGCGGCAGGCGCGGCTGCTGGCGGACGCGGCGGAGGCCGACGCCGCGCACGCCGCCGAGCAGGAGGGCCTGCGCCGCGAGAGCGACGAGCTGGCCGCCGCCGCGAAGGCGGCCGAGCGGGAGGTCGAGCAGCTCACCGGCGGCGCCCTGGACACGCGGCTGGCCGAGGCGGGCGCGGCGCTCGCCGAGCTGAAGGGGCAGGCCGACCAGCTCGGCGCGGACAAGGCCGTCGACCGCGACCGGCTGGAGGAGCTGCGCAGGCGGGTGTCGGCGCTGGAGGAGCGGCGGCGCGAGGCGGACGGGCGCGACGGCGGCGCCGCGCGCGCGGAGCTGGCCGAGGCCGAGGCCCGGCGGGACGAGGCGCAGCAGCGGCTCGGGGCGGCGAAGGCGGCGGTGGCGCGGGCCGAACGCGCGCTGGCGGAGGCGGAGGCGGGCGCGTCCAGCGCGCCCGCGCAGATCCGGGCGCTGGCGGCGGCCGGGATCGCCGCGGTGGGGCTGCTGGACGCGGTGGAACTGGCCGAGGACGTCCGGGACCGGTGGGAGGCCGCGCTGTGGCCCTACCGGGAGGCCGTCGTCGTCGGCACCGGCGACCTGGACGCCGCGGTCAGCGCGCTGAAGGAGCTGCCCGGCTCGGTGATCGTCTCCGCGGACGGCGACCTGGCCCCCGACGGCGAGCCCCTGAGCGGGCACCCGGAGGGCGTCCGCTGCGGCCTTCCCCTGGCGCGCTTCTTCGCCTCCCTAGAGGAGCGTCCGGGCGTCGTCATCGTCACCGGCTTCGCCGAGCCGGTGACCGGGCGGGTGGCGCGGGTGCGGGCGGCGCGGGCCGCGCTGGAGGCCGCGAAGGAGGACCTGGACGGCGCCCGGGGCGCGGCGTCCGACACCGCGGCCGACGTCGCCCAGGCCGGGCGGCGGCTGGCGGGCGCCCAGGCGGGCGACGAGCTGGACCGGGTCCGCGAGCGGATGGCCGGGCTGCGCGAGCGGCTGGAGGAGCTGGCGGGCAGCGAGTCCCGGCTCGGGCCGCGCCTCGGGGCGGCGGAGCAGGCGCTGCGGCGGCTCCAGGCGAAGGCCGACACGCGCGCGCTGGAGGTCGACCGGCTCCGCGGGCGCAAGGAGGCGCACGAGCGCGAGCGCGACCGGATCCGCCGCAAGGCGTCCGAGCTGGCCGACCGGCGCGCGGCGCTGGGCCTGGACGAGCTGGAGCGCGGCTGGGGAGGCTCGCGCGACGGCGCCGCCGAGTGGCTGTCGGGCCTGGACGGCGACGAGCGGACCTGGACGCCCGCCGAGTGGTGGCACACCGCCGAGAAGCACCTGGCCGAGGCGCTGCGCCGGGTGTTCCCGGACGGACCGTCCGACGAGGACATGCCGGAGGAGATGCGCTTCCTGCTGCGCGAGCGCGCCGACGGCGAGGGCCGCCGCACCGACCGCGAGCAGGCCACGTTCCCGCGCCTGGTGAAGGCGATGGAGGCCTACCTGCGCCGGCAGGAGGACTACGAGCGGCACCAGCGGCGGCAGATCGAGGTGCAGATGTCGGGGCGCCGCTCCGACCTGGGGAAGGCGCAGCGGGGCGCGGAGGAGGCGGCGGGCGCGGCCGAGGCGCACCGGACGGCGCTGACCGCCGCGATCCGCTCGCGCCTCCAGCGGGTGTCGGAGGAGTTCGAGAAGCTGGACGTGGCGTACGGCGGGTACGGGGCGACGCTGGAGTTCCCCACGCCCGAGCAGCCGGGCGACCCCGAGCAGGAGTGGCGCTGGCGGGTGACGCCGAAGTGGCGGCGCTCGGACGGCCAGCGCTACGTCCCCTACAACCGGCGCGCCAACACCGCGCTCATGGACGAGAAGGCGGTGAAGCTGGTGTGCGCGGCGGCGCTCGCCAGCTCCGGCGGCGGGCGGCTGTGCCTGGTGCTGGACGAGCTGGGCCGCAACCTCGGCAAGGAGCACCGCAAGGAGGCCGTCGCGCTGTTCCGCAAGATCGGCGAGACGCACGGGATCACGGTGATCGGCGCGCTGCAGGACGACATGGAGCCGTATGCGATCGACGCGTGCGGGCAGTACGTGAAGCTGCGCCGCTCGTCCGACACGATGCCCTACAACGAGCCGCCGGTCGTGGTCGGGTACGACGAGCACGAGGAGCGCGTCCGCAAGCTCGCGGAGCGGATGACCCCCGGCCGGTAAAGGCGATTCCAGGTGAAAGCGGGGCCTTGATCCGGCAGGATGTCGCGCCATGCGCGTCGACGAGCTGCTGACCGAGATCGAGCCGCTGCCGTTCCGGGCGCGGTGCGAGCGCCTGGCGGGCCTGCGCCGCCTGTCCGGGGACCCAGCGCTGGCCGCGCTACTGGACGGGCTGGCCGGGCGCGGCCACTACGAGCGGTCGCTGGCGCTGTTCACCGCCTCCGCCGTCCGGGACGAGGCGTCGCTGGCCCATATCGCCGCCGCGACGCGCGACCCCGACGCCGAGCTGGCGTGCGAGGCGATCCGGCTGGGGGTGCGGTTCGGGGTCGGCCCCGGGCCGTTCCTGGACCGGCTGGGCGACGCCCCGGCCGCGGTCCGGTCCGCGCTGTACGAGGCCGTCCGCAAGTGGCGGCGCTCCGACCTGGCCGACGCGCTCGTGGACGCGGTCGCCGGGCGCTGGGGAGACGAGGAGGCCGCGGCGCTGCTGTCCGCCTGTAGCCCCGGCGTCGCGGCGGCCCGGCTCGACGCGCTGGCGCACGCCGTCCCGAACTGGAAGGCGATCGGGCACGCCCACCCCGGCCTCATGCTCGACCACGCGGAGCGGCGGCTGGCGGAGCTGCCCGAGGGCGTGGCGGGCGGGTGGTGGTCCCGGCACGCGCTCGGCGTGGCCGCCGCGCTGCACCACGGTCCCGGACGGGTCGTGGCGCTGCTGGAGCGCCACTGCCGCACCGGGCCGCTGCCGTACGCGCTCCAGCCGGGCGCCGGGGCGCTCATCGGGGCCGAGCCGGAGCGCATGCTGCGGCTCCTGCTGTCCGACGGGCACCGCGGCCACCTGCGCGACCTGCTGCACCGCCGGTCGGTGCGCGACCGGCTCGCCCGCCTCGGCGGCACCGGCCCGGCCGATCTGGCGCGCGCCGTCCGCGACGACGAGGGCGCGCTGTGCCTGCTGCTCAAGGCGTTCGCGCCGGGACGCCGCGCGGCCGTCTTCGACGCGGCGATGAGCGGCACCGATCTCGGCGCGCGGGAGTTCGGCGAGGCGCTGCTGGGGGTCCTGCCGCGGGCGGTGCGGGTCCGGGAGGCCCGCCGGATGCTGGGCCTGCGCAAGGTCGCCGAGTCCCCGGCGCGGGTGTGGGCCGTGACCTCGTTCCTCCCCTACGACGAGGCGCTGCCCGTCCTCGGCGAGGTGACCCGCAGGCCCGACGCCGGCGAGCGCGGGACGGGGTACGCGCTGCTGATCGCGTGCGCGGGCCGCAGCGGCGACCCGGCGACGCTGACCCGGATGCTGGAGTCGCTGGGGCGGCTGCGCAACGAGCAGGACCCCGTCCGCCTCCCGGCGCTGAACGCGCTGCACTCCGTCCCGGAGGGCCTGCTGCGGCCCGAGCACGCCGCGGCCGTCGCTCAGCTGGCCGAGGACGCGCTGAACGCCCGCGACTGCTCGTACACGACGCGCCACACGCTCGGGCAGATCGCAGGCGCGTTCGCCCGGCAGGGCGCCATCCGCGACGACGCCGACCTGCTGTCGTTCGCGCTGGACTTGATCGACCGGCTGATCGGGCACGCCGGGGCGCTCCGGCTCGGCCGCCTCGACCGCGCGCTGCGCCGGGGCCAGGAGCACCGGCTCGCCGCGATGCTCGCGCCGCACCTGGACGCGGGCGCGCGCCGCGACGACCACCGGCTCGCGCTGCTGGTCGTCCAGGCGCTCGGGCGGCGCGCCCACCGCGTCCCGCGGTTGCAGGACGCGCTGGAGGCGGCGCTGGACGCCCGCGACGACGGCGTCCTCGGCCAGGCCATCGCGCTGTGGCTGGACCCCCCGGCCACGCGCGCCGAGCGGGTCGGGCGGGTCGTGGCCAAGGACCCCTCGGCGGTCGCCGTCCACCGGGTGTTCGCGGTCATCGCCCGCGAGCGCACCGACCTGCTGGACCTGGTGCTGACCGAGAACACCCCGGCCGGACGGTTCCGCCGCCCGGACGTGACGTACGTCCCGCGGGCGCGGCGGGTGTGGATGCGCCGCTGGACGGCCCGGCAGCGCGGTGCCTACCTCGCGCTGCTGGAGCGGGTGGCGGCGAGCGGGACGCTGCCCGAGCAGGCGCGGGGCGACGCGGTCGCGCTGATGGCGCGGGTCCCCGGCGTCGACCCCGCGCGGATCCGCGCGCACCTGGACGGCGAACCGTACCTGCGCCGCGCCGCGCTCACCGCGCTCGCCTGGACCCCGTCCCCGCAGGACGTCCTGCCCGAGCTGCTCTCCCGCGCCGGGTCCGACGACGCGCACGTGGCCGTGTACGCGGCGTCCCGGGCCGCGCGGTTCGTCCCGCCGTCGGCGCTGTCGGCGGTGCTCGGGCCGATCCTGGCGGACGGCAAGATCACCGCGCGGAAGGAGGCGCTGCGGATCCTGCTGCGCAGCCGCGTGCCGGACGCGCTGGACCTGGTCGCGGCCGCATGGGACGACCCGGGCCAGCACCGGGACGTGCGGGCCGCCATCGTGTCCGCCGTCCGGCCGCGCCTCGACGAGCCGGTCGCGCTGCGGATCCTGGAGGAGGCCGCGGCGGGGCCCCGCGACCTGGCCCGGCAGGTGATCGGCACCCCGCCGCTCCTCGTGGACGAGCGGTTCCGGGCAGCGTACGCCGCGCTGGTGCTGCGCGTGGCCCGCTCGGAGGACCCCGAGGCCCGCGACGCGGCGCTGCCCGGCGTCCCCGCGTGGGCGCCCTGGGCGCCGGACGCCCCGGCGGTGCTGGCCGACATCGTCACCGACCTCGGCGGCACGCGCGGCTGGCGCGGCGCGCTCCACGCCCTCGTCGGCTGCGTCGCCAACGGGATCGGCGCCGCCGAGCTGGGCACGGCGGCGGCCGAGCTGGCCGCCGCGCCGGACCTGCCCGACGCCGAGGCCGAGCGCGACCTGCCCGCCCATCAGCGGCTGGCCGCGCTCGTCGACGCCGTGCGCGTCGCCGCCGAACAGGACCGCGACGGCGCCGAGCACGCGATCCGCGCCGTGGACGGGCACCTGCCCGAGCCGCTCGCGTGCGCGCTCACCGCCTCGACGCTGCGCTGGGACACCCCCGCCATCGCCGCCACCGTGGACGCCCTGGCCGACCGGTGCGCGGGCGGCGGCGCCCTCGCCGTCCTGCACGTCGCCGAGGCGCTCATCGGAGGCCCGCTCGGCGAGGACGACGAGGACGGCTTCTACTACGTCCGCCCGGACCCGTCCGTCCCAGAGGACGTGCGCCCGCACGCCGCCCGGCTCGCGGCGCGCGGCGACCTGGCCGGCGGCCTGTTCGCATGCGCGCTCACCGGCCGGCACGGCCCGCGCGCGGGCTGGCCCGGGACGTGGCGGGCGCTGCTGCGCGCCCTGCGGACCCATCCGGTCCCGGACGTCGCATTCGCCGCGAGGAGCGTACGCACCGCCGCGGAGTGAACGGCGGCCGCCCGGACGCCGTCACAATGGAAGCGGGGCCTCACCACACCTGTTCGACGGACCCGGGGAGCGGCCGGTGGCGCAGTGGCGGGTAGAGGGGTTCGAGGAGATCCGGGAGCTCGGACGCGGCGCGCAGGGCCGGGTCGTCCTGGCGCGGCACGCCGGGCGCGGCACCCCGGTCGCGATCAAGTACCTGGCGGCCGGGGCCGACCCGGCCGCCCACGAGCGGCTCCGGCACGAGGCGCGGATGCTCGGACAGGTCGTCGACCCGCACGTGGCGCGGCTCTACCGGCTCGTGGAGAAGGACGGCGAGCTGGCCATCGTGATGGAGGCCGTGGACGGCGTCCCGTTCAAGGAGATCCTCGCCCGGTACGGGGCGCTGGAGCCCGAGGCGGCCCTCACCGTGCTGAAGGGCTCGCTGCTCGGCCTCGCCGCCGCGCACGCCGCCGGGGTCGTCCACCGCGACTACAAGCCCGCCAACGTGGTCGTCCCCGCCGACGGGCGCAGCAAGCTCATCGACTTCGGCATCGCCACGCCGGAGGGCGCGTCGTCGGCCGCGGGCACCCCGCCCTACATGGCGCCCGAGCAGTGGCGCGGCGAGCCCGCCACGCCCGCGACCGACGTCTACGCGGCCACCTGCGTGTTCTTCGAGTGCCTGACGGGCCGCCGCCCCTACGGCGCCGGCGACCGCGCGTCGGTCATGGCGGGGCACCTGTCCGGGCGCGTCCCGGCGGAGGAGGTCCCCGAGCCGCTGCGGCCGCTCGTCACGCGCGGCATGGCGAAGGACCCGGCGGAGCGCCCGCCGGGCGCGGCGGCGTTCGTCGGGTGGCTCGACGAGCTGGCGCGGACGGCCTACGGGCCGGACTGGGAGTCCAAGGGCGTGCGGGCCCTCGCCGGGACCGCCGTCGCCCTCGCCGCGCTGTTCCCGGTCGCCGCCGCCGGCCTGATCCCGGCGGCGGCGACCGGGAACAGCGCGG
>NZ_SMKU01000284.1 GCF_004349215.1 Actinomadura rubrisoli
CCCCGACCCCGCACCCCTGCGCCGCGGGCGGCGTCAGGCGTAGACGGCGTCAGGCGTAGACGGCGTCAGGTGTACACGGCGTCGTGGAAGGCGATCTCGGCCTCCAGCATCCCGCCGAACCAGCGGACGAGCAGCTCGTCCGGGACGTCGGCGGGCAGCGCGTCGACCTCCTGGGCGAGGGCGTCCACGCCCTTGCGGAACGCCTCGTCCGCGTGGAGCGCCACCCAGTCGGCGACCGGGCCGGACGGGACGCCGCCCTCCTTGTGCGCGCGCGTGCACCAGGTGAGATAGAGGCTCTCGGCGGCGAACAGCACGGTCATCACCGCCGGATACCCGCCTTCCCGGGCGGCCGCGAGGGCGAATTCCGAGAGGATCCCCGCCCGCTGGACCGCCTCCGCGCGCGCTTGGACGGGCCAGGCGGCGCGGGCGGCCCGGAAGTAGTCGGCCTGTTCGGTGGTCAGCGCGTGAACGGCCCGGGCGTTGCGCTCCATCGCCGTCCAGTTCGGGGCGTCCCATACCGCGAGGCCGTGCAGCCGGGCCGCCGTCGCGACGAACGACGCCTCGATCTCCAGGTAGTCCGCGTACTCCTGGTCACCGATCGTGCCTTGGCCGACCTCCCTGGCGAACCGCATGTCCAGCGCCCTTCCCATGGTCGCGGCGCAGGCGTCGAGGAGGCGGTGCGAGCGCGTCATCCGGCCAGCCATTCGACGATCCCGCCGAACACGCGGGCGTAGCCGTCCCATGCCTCGCAGAACGGCTTGGGCGCCCAGTGCGGCGAGCAGTCGGAGGTGAACACGGCCGAGCGGCCCGCGCCGTAGTGCGCGACGGCGACCAGCGGGTCGTCGTTCAGGGTGGCCAGGACGTCGGCGCTCCGGCGGGGCCGGACGCGGTTGTAGCCGAGCAGCGGCGGCCATTCGCCGTCCACCCCGCCGAGCGCCGGGTGATCGGCACGGGCCACCGCCGCCCGCGCGCCCGCCGGGAGCTCGACGCGGTCGTCCTCGGGCAGCAGCTCGACGGGCAGCACCTCGTGCAGCACGGTGTTGCGGAACGCGGCCTTGGCCTCGAAACCGGTGAAGGACAGGTATCCGCCGATCATCAGCAGCCCGCCGCCGGCGGCGACCCAGCCGCGGAGGGCGCCGAGCCGGTCGGTTCCGGGCGTGGCCTGCTCGAACACCTCGGGGGCGAGCTGGAGGGAGTTCGCGCCGATGTCGGACAGCACGACCACGTCATAGGCGGCGAGCGCGTCCGCGTCCCCGGGGAACTCCGCCGGGACGAGGTGCGCGGGCAGGTGGACCACCTCGTGGCCCCGGCCCTCCAGGGCCCGGCGCAGCGGCTCGACGCCGGTCACGTACGAGCTGGTGGTGAACGAGTCCACCCCCTTGATGTGGGTGGACTGGGTGACCCAGCTCTCGCCTGCGATCAGGACGCGGCTCACTATCGATCCTCTCTCTCGTCTTCTCTCGTTCGGGTGGGACCCGGACGGGTCAGGCCGCGGCGGCGTCGAACAGCCGGGCCGGGTTGTCGCGCAGCAGGCCGTCCGCCACCTCGGGGGCGACGCCGAGACCGGCCAGCCGCCGGACGAACAGCCGCGGGACGTACTGGAAGCCGTTGCCGCCGTAAGCGGTGAGCATGCTCTTGAGGAACACGTCGTGGCTGAGCAGCAGGCGCCCGGCGTGGCCGCGCCCGATGAGCCCGGCGACCGCGCGGGCCGTCTCGTGCGGGGCGGGCGACTGGCCCTCGCCGGGGTAGGAGAACGGCATCCCGATCATGTCGAACTCCAGCCAGACGCCACGGTCGGCCACGGCGTCCTGGTAGGCGGGGTCGTCGTGGGACGGGTCCATGTGGCACAGCACCACGGCGCCGGGCGGCACGCCGTACTCGTCCAGGACGATGTCGAGCACCTCGTGCGCGCGGCGCTGCCAGCCGGGCAGATGGACGTACAGCGGCACGCCCGTCTCGCGCTGGGCACGGGCGGCGGCGCGCAGCGCGGTGTGCTCGTCCGGGGTGAAGTCGGCGGACACCCCGATCTCGCCGATCACGCCGGGGCGGACACCGGTGCCGTCCACGCCGCCGGTGAACTCGGCGGCCAGCTCGGCGGCGAGCGCCCGCTCCCCCGCCGAGGACAGGTGGGCGGGGTGGTAGCGCTCCAGGTACCAGCCGGAGCCCATCACGATCCGCAGGCCGCCGCGCTCGGCGAGCGAGCGCAGGGCGCCGGGGTCGCGGCCGAGGCCGGCCGGGGTCACGTCGACGACCGTGCCGCCGCCCGCCGCGGCGAACGCGCGCAGGTCGGCGAGCATCGCCTCGTCGTCGTCCAGCGTGCAGTGGTCGAGGCACGCGTACGGCTGCTCGCGGAGCAGCCAGGCCAGGGCGGGCGTGGTCTCGGCGTCGCGCAGGAACGCCAGCTCCGGGTCGTCCGGGACCGCGACCGCCTTGCGCACGTCGTTGCGCAGGTGCTCGTGCGTGAGCGTGAGCCCGAGGTCCGCGCTGGGCACGGGCCCGGTCACCGTCATCACCGCGGCGCCCGCGCCGGTCATGATCGTCCCGCCAGGCGGGCGGCCAGGTCGGCGAGGGAGCGCCCGCGCAGGTTGATCCAGATCGCGCCGAGCAGGACCAGGCCGGTGACGATCGGGGTCAGGAACGGGCTCACCCCGAGCAGGGTCAGCCCGTTGGCGATCACACCGGTGATCACGGCGCCGATGATGGTGCCGATCATCGTGCCCCGGCCGCCGAACAGGTCGGTCCCGCCGAGGACGACGGCGGCGATCACCGTCAGCTCGAAGCCCTGCCCGGAGTTGGCCGAGCCCGAGCCCAGCCGCGCCGCGGTGAGCAGCCCCGCCACGCCCGCGGCCAGCCCGGCGAGCATCAGCGTGATCATCTTGATCCGGTCGGTGTCCACCCCGGCGCGGCGCACCGACTCCTCCTGCGAGCCGATCCCGTTGACGTAGGTGCCGAACCGGGTCTTGGCCAGCAGCACCGCGCCGATCACGGCGGCGGCGAGCGCGATCCAGGCCAGCGCCGAGAAGCCGAGGAACTTCGCCTCCCCGATCTCGGCGACGTACAGCCGCCGGTCGATCGGGACGGAGAACCCCTTCGTCCACAGCTGCGCCAGGCCCCGGATCACCGACATGGTCGCGAGCGTGACGATGAACGGCGGGATCCGCTGGTAGGCGGCCAGCCAGCCGTTCACCGCGCCCCAGAACAGCCCGGCGAGCAGGGCCGCCGCGATCACCAGCGAGGAGTCCCAGCCCGCCTTCAGCATCTCGGCGGTGCCGACGGCGACGAACGCGACCGTCGAGCCGACCGACAGGTCGATCTGCCCGGTGGTGATCACGAAGGTCATGGCCACCGCGACGATCAGGGTGATCGCCACCTGGGTGGCCAGGTTGGACATGTTGTCGAAGCTCAGGAAGTTGTCCGCGGTCAGCCCGAAGCCGGCGAACAGCAGGACGGTGACGACGGCCATGGCCAGCGTCGCCTTGTTGGCACGTTCCCACCGGCCGGGGCTCTCGGCGAGCACGGTGGGCGCGGGCGGGGCCTGCACGCTCATCTCAGGCCACCTCCTCGGCGGTCTCGGAGCCGGAACGGGTGATCATGGCGACGAGCCGCTCGATGTCCAGCGCGGACACCGGCTCGTCCTCCACGCTGCGGCCCTCGTACATGACGGTGATCCGGTCGCAGACCTCGAACAGGTCCTGCAGCCGGTGGGTGATCAGGATGACGCCGACACCCTGGGCGGCGACGTCGCGGATCATCCGCAGCACCTGGCGGACCTCGGCGACGGCGAGGGCGGCGGTCGGCTCGTCCAGGATCAGCACGCGCGGCTGGAACGACACCGCCCGCGCGATCGCGACCGCCTGCCGCTGGCCGCCGGACAGCTGCCCGATCTCCTGGTGGGTCGACTTCACGCGGACGTGCAGCTCCGACAGCGTCTCGGCGGCCTTGCGGTGCATGGTGCGGCGGTCGATGAACGGCCCCTTGCGCGGCTCCCGGCCGAGGAACAGGTTGCTCGCGACGTCGAGCGTGTCGCAGAGCGCGAGGTCCTGGTAGACGATGCCGATCCGCTCGCGGCGGGCGTCGGCGGGGCTGGCGAAGCGGACGTCGCGGCCGTCGATGGCGATCTGCCCGCCGTCGTGCTGCAGCGCCCCGGCCAGCACCTTCATCAGCGTCGACTTCCCGGCGCCGTTGTCGCCCACGAGGCCGAGCACCTCGCCGGGCGCCAGCGTCAGGTCGACGCCGTTCAGCGACTTCACAGGGCCGAAGGACTTGGTGATCCCCTTCAGCGTGACCAGCGGCTGATCGCCCATCACTTCTCCAGGTAGTACAGGTAGTCCCGGACGTTCGCCGGGGTCACGATCTGGGTCGGGACCGGCACGTTCCTCGGCGCGGCCCGCTTGCAGGCCAGGTCGATCGCGGCGTTCATCGCCGCGTAGCCGAACTCGAAGGTGTTCTGCTGGACGACGCCCGCGATCCAGCCGGCCTTCAGCCCGTCCACCGCCTGCGTGGACAGGTCCCAGCCGACGACCTTGAGCTTCTTGGTGCGCTGCTGGCTGACGACGGCCGCCGCCAGGCCGATCATCGCGGGCTCGCCGGTGGCGTAGGCGTAGGGCAGGTCGGGCGCGCCGGTCAGCAGGTTCTCGGCGGCGGTCTGAGCGTTCTCCTGGATGTTGCGGCCGTCCACCACGTTCTTGATCTTCATGCCGCCGGCGGTGACCCCGTCGGTGAAGCCCTTCTGCCGCTCATTCTGGATCGTGCTGTTGAGCGCGCCGACGACGCCGATCTCACCGGTGCCCCCGGAGATCTTGAGCAGCGCGCCGGCGATCAGCTTGCCGCCCTCGGCGTTGGCCGTGCCGACCTGGGTGGACACGGCCGGGTCGTCCACCGTGGCGTCCACCGCGACCACCGGGATTCCGGCCGCCTTCGCCCGCCGGACCGCCGGCTTGATGCCCTCGGTGTCGACCGCGTCCACGATGATCGCGTCGTAGTGTCCCGCGACCAGGGTGTCGATGGCGTTGGCCTGCTTGGTGGAGTCGTCCTCGCCGTTGACGACCTGCACGTGGGCCCCGGCCTTGCCCGCCACGGCCTTCGCGCCGGTGTTGATCTGGTTGAAGAACAGCGCCTGAAGGTTGATCGGGACGATCCCGATCTTCGGCGCCCGGCCCTGGACCTTGCACGCCTGCGCAATCGTCTTCGGCGGCGGCGGGCCCTGCTCGGTCGCCTTCTTCTCCGCCGCGATCTCGCGCCGCGCCTGCGCGTCGCAGCCGGCCGCCGACACCAGCAGCGCGCCGGCCGCGACCGCTGCGGCCGCCGCGGTCACCGTACGTCGCATCATGCCTCCTCTCCGTGGGACCGGGCGGGCGCGCCGGAGGCGCCGGTGCCCGGATGCGATCCGGCTGTTTCGCTATGGGCCGCGCCGTCGCGGGCGGCATCGGGACGAGCCGCACCGGGACGGGCGGCATCGAGGTAGGCGAGGACGGCGTCGCGGTGGGGCAGGCCGTCCCTAGCGCCGGGCCGGGTGCACGACAGCCCCGCCGCGACGGCCGCGACACGCGCCGCGTCCAGCGGCGCCGCGCCCCGGTCCAGCTCCGCGCAGTAGGCGCCCGCGAAGCAGTCCCCGGCCCCGGTCGCGTCCACCGCGGTGACCGCGATCGCCGCGCCGGAGTGCCGGCCGCCGTCCGGCGTGAACAGCGTCCAGCCCCGGGCACCGTCCGTGACCACCAGGTTTACCCGATGGGCGGCGGCCTCGGCGGCCAGCGCGCCGTCCCCGCCGAGGAACGCGGTGGCCTGCGCGCGGCCCACGATCGCGTGATCGGCGGACGCGAGGGCGGCGCGCATCGCCCCGGGGCCGTCGCAGCCGTCCAGGTCCACCACGACGCGCGGGCCGCCGGGGTCCCCGAGGACGGCGGCCGCCTCGGGGAAGCGGTAGCCGTCCAGGTAGAGCCATCCGGCGCCCGCCTCGCGCGCGGACCGGACGACGCCGGCGATGTGCCCGGTCGTCACCTCGTCGTCCTGGCTGATGATGGAGCGCTCGCCGTCGGGGGTGAGCAGGACGACGGCCGTGGTGAGGGTTCCGGTGCGGGCCGTCCAGTCCGTCCCGACGCCGTCCGCCGCGAGGGACGCGAGGAAGGCGGTACTGGACGCGCCGGGGCCGACGACCCCGGCGAACCGGGCCGCCGCGCCCATCCGGGCCGCCGCCACCGCCGCGTTCGCGGCCATTCCGCCCTCGCCGCGCCGCACCCCGGTGGCCTGGACGCGGGCGCCGGGCCCCGGCAGCTCCGGGACGGCGACCGTCAGGTCGACGTTGGCGTAGCCGCAGAAGACGATCACGGCAGGACCACGCCCGCCCTCGCCGCGGCGGCGGTCAGCTCCCGGACCTTCGCCGCGTCCACCCGCCCCCACCAGCGGCCGTTGTCCTTGACCGAGGACGCGACGATCACGCCGTCGCACGCGGGCAGCAGCCCCCCGACGTTGCCCGCGGTGATCCCGGACCCGATGACGACCGGGAGGGTGGTGTGCGCCGCGATGCCCTCGACCTCGTCCAGGGCGGCGGCGTCGCCCGTCCGCGAGCCGGTGGCGATCAGCACGTCGGCGCCGAAGAACTCGGCGTCCTCGGTCTGCTCGGCGAGCGTCCGGTCGGCGACGATGGCGTGGGAGCCGTGCTTGACGTGCACGTCCGCGAAGACCTTCACCGGGCCCGCGCCGATCCGGCTGCGGTAGCGGGAGGCGTGCGCCGACTGGCCCTCGATGATCCCCTCGTTGGCGACGTAGGCGTTGGCCCACTGGTTGACCCGCACGAAGCCCGCGCCGCCCGACCAGGCCGAGGCGATCGAGCACTCGGCGGCGTTCGACAGGACGCTGACGCCGAGCCGCCCGCCGGTGGCGTGCCGCACCCGGTCGGTGATCACGGCCATGGCGGCGGCGGTCTCGTACCCGTGCTCGCCCGGCTTGAGGAACGGGATGTCCCAGTGGTTCTCGACGATGAGGCCGTGGCACCCGCCGTCCAGGTAGGCGCGGGCCTCCTCGACGGCGAACGCGCAGATCTCGTCCAGCGCGACGCCCTCGTAGTGCGGGCTGCCCGGCAGGGGCGGCAGGTGCACGACGCCGATGACGACCTTCGGGGTGCCGAACAGCGCCTCGATCGCGTTCGGCCGGGGCGGGAACACGCCCAGCGCCCGCTCGCCCTCGGTGGGCCGCACCATGTCGCCTCCTGTGTAATCGATTGCAGCGAAGTTGTTCGTGAACGGTAGATAGCGAATTGCCCCACGTCAAGGGTCTATACTCCGAAGCAGCGGTTACCGATCTTCAAGCTCTGACGTTCGATCGTCTCGGAGAGGTAAACGATTGCAGCGGGTCACGATCGCCCAGGTCGCCGAGCGGGCGGGGGTCTCCACCGCGACGGTCTCGCGCGTCCTGTCGGGCCGGGGGCCGGTGTCGGCGGGGGTCCAGCGCAAGGTCAGGCGCGCCGCCGAGGATCTCGGCTACCAGGTCAACTCCATCGCCCGCGCCCTGCGCAACAGCCGCACCGACACCGTCGGCATGGTCGTCCCGAGCATCTCCAACCCGTTCTTCACCTCGCTGGTGGAGAGCGTCGAGCACGCCCTCGGACGGGAGGGCAAGGAGCTGTTCCTCTGCGACGCCCGGTCCGACCCCGAGATCGAGGCCAGGCGGCTCGCCACCCTCGTCGCCCGCAGCGTCGACGGCATCATCGTCAGTCCGAGCCACGGCACGCTGAGCGGCGCCGCCGTGCAGGAGACCGCCGACCGGCTGCCGCTCGTCCAGCTCGACCGGTTCGTCGGCGGCACCAGCACCGACTGGGTCGGGGTGGACGACGTCGCCGCGATGCGCCAGGTCATGGACCACCTGCACGCGGGCGGGGCCCGGTCGGCGGCGTTCGTCGGCTCCCTGCTCACCAACTCCTCGACCGAGCAGCGCTTCGCCGGGTTCCGGCGCCGCGCCGAGGAACTCGGCATCGCCGTCGACCCCGGCCATCTGCTCCTCGGCGACTACAGCGTCGACTGGGGCGAGACCGCGGCCGCCCGCCTGTTCGCCGCCGGCGGCACGCCGCCCGACGCGGTCGTCTGCGCCGACGACCTGATCGCCCTCGGCGTCACCCGGGCCTGCCGCGCGCACGGCGTCGACGTGCCCGGCCGCGTCCAGGTCACCGGGTACGACAACATCGAGTTCGCGCGGCTGAGCGAGCCCGCGCTGACCACCGTGGACCAGCCCCGCGAGCGGATCGCGGCCGAGGCCGTCCGGCTGCTGGCCGCCGCCGCGGCCGCGGGCGGATCCGGGGGTGGCGGAGGGGAGGGGCGCGGGCCGTCGGCGCACATCGCGCTCGTCCCGAGCCTGGTCGTCCGCGACAGCACGCGGGCCGGAGCGTGACGCGAGGAAAGGTCGGAAGATGGGATCGGGAGATGGGAGCGGGCAGATGAGCGAGACGGGCTGGGCGCTCGGCCTGGCACAGCGGCTGGTGCGGATGGACACCAGGGGCGGCGGCGAGCGGAAGGCCGCCGACCTGGTCGCCGAGGTGCTGGACGGCGCGGGCTTCGACGTCCGGGTGGACGAGCCGGTCAAGGGACGGGCGAACGTCGTCGCCCGCTCCGGACCCGGCGGCCCGAGGGCGCCGATCACGTTCACCGGGCATCTGGACACCGTCCCCGCCGATCCCGCCGGCTGGTCGTTCGACCCGCTGAGCGGCGAGATCCGCGACGGGCGGCTGCTGGGACGGGGCTCCAGCGACATGAAGGCGGGGGTCGCCTGCCAGGTCGAGGCGGCCGTGCGGGCCGCGCGGGACGGCCTCGGGGACGTCCAGTTGGCGTTCACCTTCGGCGAGGAGACCGGCTGCGACGGCGCCGCGATGATCGACGACTCCTCGCTCGCCCCGTCCGACCTGCTCGTGGTCGCCGAGCCGACCGGGAACCGGACGATCCTCGGCCACAAGGGCGTCCTGTGGCTCAAGGCGACCGCGCGCGGGGTGTCCGCGCACGGCTCCAGGCCCGAGCTCGGACGCAACGCCATCGCCGCGCTGGCGGCGGCGGCCACCCGCGTCCACGGGCACGGCGGCTGGCCCGTGAGCGCGACCCACGGGCCCGCGACGGTGAACGTCGGCACCTTCCACGCCGGCGTGCAGCCGAACCTGGTACCCGACCACGCGGAGATGCGCCTCGACGTCCGCACCGTCCCGGGGTTCGGCTCGGAGGACGCGGTCGCCGCGATCGCGGAGCTGTGCGGCGGCGAGATCGAGATCGAGCGGCTGTTGGACCTGCCGGGCGTCGCGACCGACCCCGCCGCACCGGGGCTGCCCAAGGTCCTGGAGACCCTGGCGCCGGGCTCATCCGCCGCGGCACCTGAGTACGCGACGTACTTCACGGACGCCTCGGTGCTGACCGCCAAGCTCGGCGCGCCCGCCGTGGTGATCTACGGTCCGGGCGACGCCGAGCAGGCCCACGTCACCGACGAGAGCTGCTCGGTACCGGCCATCGCGGCGGCCACGGAGGCCCTCTACCGCCTCCTGTGCGCCGGATCGCCCGGTTGAGCGCCCGCAGCGCCCGCGCCGCCCGCGCCGTCCGCAGCGCCCGCGTCGCGTAAAGTCCGATGAAACGCGAAATGGGGATGCCCCGGCGATCAAAAGATCGCCGGGGCATCCCCATTCTCGCGTCCGGCAGCCCTGCCGGATGAACCCGAGGGCATTGCGCGCCGGGCCTCACTTGATCGCGATGTGAGGCCCCTCACGAATTGCCCGGGAGGCCGGGAGGTACCTTAGCCGAGGGGCTTGGGGGCGCCGCGCTTGCCGGCGCCGGAGCCCCACTTGAGGACCTCCCACTTGACGCCCTGGAGGTGGCCCTCGCCGCCACCGACGTTGTACTTGCTCGCCGGCTTCTCGCCGTCCAGCAGGTACCGGAAGGTGTAGGTGTCGAGGTCCAGCATGACGCCCCGGTGGGACGGGCTGCCCGGGCCGCGGTCGCCGACGAAGCCGGTGATGCTGCGGCCGTTGTAGGAGACGCGGACCTTGGTGTGCAGGGGCCAGCTCGGGCTGGCGAACAGGCCCTTCTGCATCGGCTTGCCGCCGGCGGGGGCGCCGGTGTCGCCGTTCACGCCGGAGCCGTCGTCCCAGAAGTAGGACGCGGTGGTCCGGCCGGACAGCAGCGCCGCCGGGGACTTCCTGGCGCGCTTGACGTCCGAGGACGTGTCGCCGCCCTTGGCGTGGTGCTTCTTGGCGGGGGTCTTGCCCTCCTGCGAGGTCATGGCCTGCTGGGACAGGAGCTGCTGCTTGCTGGGAGCGGAGTCGTCGCTCGCGGCCGCCACGCCGGCGACCAGCATTCCGGCGAGGGCTGTGCCGGTGACGCCGGTAAGGACGACATTGATCGCTCGCTGCTGCATGGGTTTCCTTCGTTCGGGGAACAGGGCTGCCGTTCCACGCCGGAGCACAGGGGTCGTCCGGCTGCGGAAACGGGGCCGAGCCTCGGCTCGGGAGATGCCGCCGTCGCGAAGAAGACCCGCTGCAGGAAGTCCTGAGAAAGTCCTGTCGAAGGGCCCGCGGACATGGCGGGCCGTGCCCGCGCTCGATGGCGCGCGCCCGTCCTTGGGCGTGCGTGAGTCACGGGCTTCGATGAAGCGGGAAGGATGCCGACCGGGGGCTCATGGGCCCTGCGCGGTCGCGGCCGTTGCATGGACGGCCGCAGTTCGGCGTTGGATCCCGCCTGGCGGGCGGGAAGCGACGGCTCTGCGATTAGGCCTGGTCAACGGTTCATGACCTCGGCCTTGCAACGACTATATACGGCATTACCGGAGTTTCAAGAAACGGGCGATTTCTTTACCTTTTGCCAGGTAGATCATTTTGCCGGTGACTGGCCCGCATGCCCTTTCCCATAAGGGCTCAGGATGGCCGCGGCGGGGGCCGGGGTATGGGACGATGAGCCGCATGACCGAGCCCGCCGGCCTCCGGACGGCCGAGGACGATCTTCTTCCCCCCGCCGACTGGGCCCCCGGCCGCGCCCTCGCGCCCGGCACCCGCGCCGCCTGGGCCTTCGCCGCGCTGGCCGCCGTCCTGGTCGCCGGGCGCGCCTTCGCCGCCCCCGTCATCGACGCCCGCGCCCTGGACGCCTGGACGACGATCTTCGTCGCGATCTGCGTGCAGGCCCTGCCCTTCCTGGTCTTCGGGGTGGCCCTGTCCGCCGCGATCACCGCGTTCGTCCCGGCCTCGTTCTGGCGGCGCGTCCTGCCCTCCCGTCCGGCGGCCGCCGTACCCGTCGCGGGCGCCCTCGGCGCGGTCCTGCCGGGCTGCGAGTGCGCCTCGGTGCCGGTCGCGGGCGGGCTCATGGCCCGCGGGGTGGCCCCCGCCGCGGCCTTGACCTTCCTGCTGGCCGCCCCGGCCGTGAACCCCGTGGTGCTGGTCGCGACCGCCGTCGCCTTCCCCGGCGCCCCCGAGATGGTCGTCGGCCGGTTCGCGGCGTCCCTG
Source organism: Actinomadura rubrisoli (assembly GCF_004349215.1). Taxonomy (GTDB): domain Bacteria; phylum Actinomycetota; class Actinomycetes; order Streptosporangiales; family Streptosporangiaceae; genus Spirillospora; species Spirillospora rubrisoli. The sequence continues at coordinate 11,456 of NZ_SMKU01000284.1, forward strand.
CTGGTGGCCGTCCTGGCCGGGTGGACGTGGGCACTGTTCGGCAAAGGCGAGTGGATCCGGATCCCGTCCCGGCCGCACACCGCGGGCGGCGCCCGCTGGGACGCGTTCCGGCAGGCCATGCGGCACGACATCATGCACGCGGGCGGCTTCCTCGTGGTCGGGGGCCTCGCCGCCGCCACGATCAACGTCGTGATCCCGTCCGCTTGGGTGGACGGCGTCGCCGGCGTCCCGTGGGTGCCCGTGCTGGTGCTCGCGCTGCTGGCCGTGCTGATGTCGATCTGCTCGGAGGCGGACGCGTTCGTCGCGGCCAGCCTCACCCAGTTCTCGCCCACCGCCCGGCTGGCGTTCCTGGTCGTCGGGCCGATGGTCGACCTCAAGCTGATCGCCCTGCAGACCGGCTTCTTCGGACGGCGCTTCGCCGTCCGGTTCATCCCGCTGACCTTCGTCCTCGCGGTCGCGGTCAGCACGATCGTCGGAGGGATCCTGCTGTGAGCGCCGGAAGCGCCGCGCCGAACGCCGCCGGGGGCCTGCTGTGACGCGCTCCGCCCAGAACCTGCTGCTGGTCCTGATCGGCGCGGCCGTCCTGTGGATCACCCTGGGCAGCGGCGAGTACGTCAACTACGTCAAGCCGGGGTTCCGCTACCTGCTGGCGCCCGCCGGGGCCCTGCTCATCCTGCTGGGGGCCGCCGGGCTGCGCCGCGAGTGGCGCGAGGCCCCCTCGCGGGCGGGGAACACCCCAGGACACGAGGTTGTTGACGATGGGCACGGGCACGACCATTCGCGCGGCCCCAGGGTGGCCTGGCTGCTGTGCCTGCCCGTCCTCGCGATCTTCGTGGTCGCCCCGCCCGCGCTCGGCTCGTTCACCGCCGCC
>NZ_SMKU01000285.1 GCF_004349215.1 Actinomadura rubrisoli
AAAACTCAAGCAGTTCCGCGCCATCGCCGCACGGTACGACAAACTGGCCAGCCGCTACCGCAGCGGCCTGCTACTGGCCAGCCTCATCCTCTGGCTCCGCCACCACGAGTTGTCAGACACCACCTAGGGCCTGTCCCATGGATCATGCTCGTGTTGCCGCCGGCTTGTTGCCGGGGGCTCAGAGCCGTTCCCAGCCTCGTTCCACTGATTGGCGGCATGAGCGGGGGTCATCGCCTGCGCTGATGAACAGGGCGGTCAGCATGGGGATCCCGTGTGTGAGCGCTTGGCGTGGGAGCGGGCCGGTGGCGATGAGTGTTACCAGTCCGTGGCCGATGGCCCAGCTCTGGGTTGCGAGTTCGAGGGGGTCGACGTCGCTGTGGAAGCGGCCGATGGCCTTGGCTCGTTGGACGGCGTGGACGAGGCTGTGCAGGGTGTCGTCGGCGGCCTGGGGGTCCTGGAGTTCGAAGTCGGTGTCGAACATGACGCGGTAGAGGTCAGGTTCGTCCAGAGCGTTGGCCAGGTAGGCGGCGCCTAGGGCGGTGAGGTCCTGTACGGGGTCCTCGGTCATCGCGACCTTGGAGAGTTTGGCTGCCAGACGGGTGAAACCTTCCTGCCGCATCGCCTTTCGCAGGCCGTCCATGCCGCCGAAGTAGGTGTAGACGGCCATCGTCGACACGCCGGTTCCGGTGACCAGGGAGCGGAGGCTGATCGGCTGCCGGGTGCGTAGCATCTGCGCGGCACGGTCGATCAGCAGGGCGCGGACGGCGGGATCCTTTGTCCTGGGCATGGCGTCACATTACATAGCATTGCTATGTTTTGGGGAGGTGATGTCGACAGCAAGGAGTGCAGCCATGGCGGTGACGCTGATCAACCCCGAGGGGCTACCCAAGCCCGAGGTCTACCGGCAGCTCTCGATCGCCACCGGATCGAGGACGGTGTTCCTCGCCGGCCAGGTCGCGCGGGACGCCGAGGGCCGGAAGGTCGGTGAGGGCGACTTCGCAACCCAAGTTGAGCAGGCCTATCTGAACGTGGGCACGGCACTGGCCGCGATCGGCGGGTCGTTCGACGACGTGGCCAAGCTGACCATCTATGTCGTCGACTGGGGTGCGGACAAGATGCCGCTGCTGGGCGAGGGGGTCGCGCGGGCGGCGGAGAAGCTGGGGGTCGACCCGGTCAAGCCGATCACGCTGCTGGGCGTCGCGGCCCTGGGCGAGCCCGACCTCATGGTCGAGGTCGAGGCCACCGCCGTGCTCGACTAAGGCCTGACGCGCTCTCACTTCAGGTGACGGGGCCGCGGAGCCGGAGCCGGATCCGGATCGAGGCGACGTCGATGGTGCCCTGGTGGATGCGTTCGCGTTCGTCGTAGCGGGTGGCGACCGCCCGGAACGCCTTGAGCCTGTTGAAACACCGCTCCACGGTGTTGCGGTCTTTGTGGCGTTCGGGGTCGAAGGAGGGCGGCCGGCCTCCGGTGCGGCCGCGGTCACGGCGGTGCCGTTTCTGGTCCCCTTAACGGCAATCACTGCTCGGCGAACGATGCGAATGGACTCCATCAGATCGATGAACCGTGGGCGGTCGCCGTGCCGGCCCGGGGCTGGTCAGCCGGGCGATCGGACGGCAGCGCCGATCGGCGACCAGGTGAATCCTGGTGGCCCGGCCGCCCGGGACCTGCCGAGCGCCTCCCGCCCCGAATTCTTGCCATTCGATGTGTCCCCCCGGTGAGGTCATCGCGTGCCGGGACACCGCGAGCCCCGGCCGCGTGCTGGTGCGCCCGGTTGATCGTTTGAGTCGGCGCCGACCGTCCACCCGCCACCTTCGGCCTCATCACACCCGGCCTGCGGCCCGTCCAGGATCGTGGCCCACGTGCCGTCCAATGACCAGCGGCGATGCCGGTTGCAGACCGTCTACCAGCTCCCGTGGACCGGCGACAGGCCCCGCCACACCGTCCCGGTCCCGGTCCCGGTCCGGAAGACGATCCCGTTGATCACAGCACGGTGATCGGCCCACCGGCCACCCCGCTGCGGCGCCGCCGATGGCAGCAGCGGCACCAGCCGTTCCCACTCGTCATCGGTCAGATCGCGCCGCTTCAGCAATTCCTCATCCACGCACAGTGACCCATCAGACCGGCCAAAGATCCTGAACACGCCCTAACGGCGGTGCTACCAACAGGGCCGGATGACGTTGGACGAGTGTGGATGAGAGGGAGGGCGCGGCCCAGGTGAATGGATAGGTGTGGACGGATCTGGAAAGCGCTGATCTTGCTACGGATCAGACGGCGATGGTTGCTCCCTACGATCGCCACAGCGTGGTTGAGGTGGGTTGCGTGGTGGGGGGCGATCGCTGCCGCGCGGCTTCCGGTGCTCGGGCCGTGGCCGGCCCTGCGCTCCGGGTCCACGTGCCACCGGAGTTCGCGGGTGCTGTTGTCGTTTCGACCAGCCCGAGGATGCGCAGGTCAGTCGCTACGGCGCCGTGCCATTAGCGTGCAATTACGCCACCGGCGCCAGCACGCCGGAAGGCCCGTCGTCGCCGTCCTCCTCGTCCCGGCTCTGCTCCGCCCGCACCAGCGCATCCAGCCCGTCAGCGATGACGCGATCAGCACGGGACGACTTGTGCTGATACCTCAGCGTGGCCCGCTCGTTGTCGTGCCCCATCGCGCCATCAGGTTCCGCGTCGAGATCCCCATGTCGGCCGCGAGCGCGATCCCGGTGTGGCGAAGGTCGTGAAAGTGCGGGTTCGGCACCCCGAGAGCCTCCACCACGTGCCCCCAGCGCGTGACCTTGTCGAACCCGTTCCGCCGCATCGGGCCGCCCTTGAGCCCTGTGAAGACGAGCGCGTCATCCCCCTTCACATCAGGTAGGCCCGAGGATCATTTGGCCGTTGGTCCGCTCGGCGTACGCGGCCCATACACGGACGGTCTGAGCCGCGATGTGAAATCGCAGCGCCGTAGCGCCGTGATCTCACCCCACCGCAGGCTTGCGAACGCGGCGAGCAAGATGAACACCCTCAGGCGATCGTCTCGGACGACGTCGGCATGCCTCTCTTCGGCGAGCTTCCAGAGCACCCGCTCAGCCGCCGGACGCGTCGCGAAGGTCTGCGGGAAGCGCCGCATGGTCCCGCCCTTGACCCGGTAACGAAGCCGGAACTCACCCGAGTCCACGTTGTCGACCGGCCGCACTCCCACGCGTTCGGCCGGCTCGAAGACCTGGGCGACGGTCAGCGTCGGACGTTCTGCGGCTTGCTCGGTGCCGGCCCCGCGCACCCGGCACGGATTCCGCGTGAGGATCTTGTCCTTCTCAACAGCCGTCATCAGCGCCGCCCGCAGTAGCCGATACGCCATGCTCGCCGAGACACCCGCGTCCAGGAGCGCCTTACGCCATTCCCGGATCATGGACGTGCTGAGCTTGCCGAGCTGGACGGCGCCCAGGTACGGAGCGATGTGCTTGTTCAGAAGCCACGTGTAGAGCTCGACGGTCCGGGGTCGCAGGCCAGGCCGTTGGTCGATCCACTTCGCGGCGTAGTCCCCGAGCTTGACCTTGCCCCAGATCAGGATCCGTCCAGTCGCCGTTAAAGATCTGCGCCTCAGTGAGCGTCAATCAGCGCGATTGAGGTCAGGCTTCCCCTTCCATGCGCGTTGCTGGCGACTGTCCTTCCTTCCATCGACCGAGCTGAGCATCGGCGGAGACTTGACCCAGCAGAACTGGAACAGCGTTACCGAGCTGCCTCATCTTCTCGCCGCGAGGGCCGACCAGTGTCCAGTCATCTGGGAAGGTCATTACGCGGGCCGTCTCTCGGACGGTCCTGTATCGGTGGTCGCCGTTGTCAACCAAGAAGCGGGTCGACCAGCTCTCCGTGAAGTGCAAGGTCGGATCGTCGGTCGGCAGACCGTCCTCACTGTGGCGTAGCAGGACGACGCTCCGAAGTGTGCTCGCGACGCCTGAATTCATCTCCGGCCGAAGGCATCCTCGTGCTCGGGCATCAGGAGTCGGCACGGCTTGGCTGAGCGGATCAGAGCTCGTGACTGGGGAGGCGGAGCGCCTCATTGATCCGTTCGCTCGCCTGAAGCACCTGCTCCTTATCGACGACCCGCCCACCTTCGAAGGGGCCGACGAACTCGTCGAGCCATGACGGGTTATGCTCCAGGATCCGGGCGATGCGGTCCTCGACCTCTTGCGGGCTCATCGCCTCGATGGGCTCTTGCCACTGCTCGACGATGGCGCTTGCTACCAGCAGTATGAGGAGACGCTTCCGTGCATCGGTGCTGCCCGTGCGAGGTTCCGGCGCTTCCGCTGGAGCCACCTCGGTGGAGGCGTCGACGCGCACCGACTCCACGATCTCTGCGCGACGCCGGTTCTGCCACTTGCCTCTCGTGACCGCGATGCGGGCCTGGAGCGCCGGACGCGCGGTGGCGCGCAGCCACTGTTTGGCCGGCGGTGCCCACCGAGCCACCGCACGATCGATGTAATGGGTGAGCATCTGTGACCCCAGCTCCACAAGTGCGTCGTATTCCGGTGACCGACGCTTGGGCGGATCGACGTAGATGTACTCCACCGGTGGGTTCGGGTAGTGGTCCTCGTCGACCTCGATCAGCTCGACGTGGCCGACGAGCTGTCCGGTCTCGTCATCGAACAGGTGCCCGCGATATGCTCCATCGGTCTCACAGGAGACACCCAGGTGCTGACCGTTGGGAATCTCGGCATCGAACCGCTTCTTCGCCATCAGAGGCCACCGCTTCCTGCTCTTCCGACTCTGCTTCCGCCTCGTCAGGCGGGGCTTCGGCTTCTCGCCGCCAGCGTAGTAGTACGGCTCCAAGACCTGGGTGCGCGAGGGATGCCGGAGCTTCTTGAGTGCCTTGCCCTCGATCTGGCGGATCCGCTCCCGAGTCACCCCGTAGTCGACCCAGGCCGAAGCGCATCGAGATGACACCTGCCTCGCGTTCACCCATGGTGTCGAGCATGGCGTGGAGTTGCTTTTGTAGAAGTCCAAAAGTGATCTCCTGCTCGGGATCCGCGCGGATCCTCGATGTCCAGCACGTCGGCCAGAGTGGCTTCACCGTCACCGATCTTCATGTCGAGAGGGATAGGTCGGGTGGCCCGAGCCGGAAGCACTCCATGACCGCCTCCTCGCCTAGTTCGCAGGCTCGGGCGAGTGCTGCCAGCGGCGGGGTCTGCCCGTCGCTGGGGAGCAGTGCGCGCTGTTTCCAGACCTTGTGCTGCCGTTCGACCATGTCAACGGGCAGGCGGATGAGGCGCGCTTCCTTGGCGATCCCTCGGGTGATGCTCTGGCGAACCCACTACATGGCGTAGGTCGTGAACTCGTTGCGCTGAGAGGGGTCGAACGACTCCACTGCTCGAATGAGCCCGACCGCTCTGTGCTGGGAGATGTCCTCATGGGTCATCCCCGTCTGCGGGTACTTCTGCGCGACGGAGTGCACCGGGCCCTGGTTGTGGAGGCACTCGGCAGCTTCGCGCGCCTCACCGGTGAGCTCGGCAAATGTCCCCCTGCTCCAGCGGACGGCTCGCCCTATCTGGGATGAGGAACGCCAGACCCACCTCCTGCTGGGCGTTCAGCAGAATCTTGACGTGGTTCGAGACAAGCAGTCAGCGGCGATCCGACGGCGTGCCGCCGCGATGGCCATCTCAGCCTCAGAGCGCCCGATGAACCGCTGCTCCCCACGAGGTGTCTCCTCGCCGAACTCCAAGCTCTCTTCGTCGATCTCCGTCTCGGTGGCTCACCATCAGGTGTATCGACGCCCGATGGTTTGCAACCGGCTCGACCACTACGGGAGCCGGCTCCGGCCTCGATGATGCCCGCCTTGGCGAGCAGACGCTCGTCCTCCGGACGGATTGTGTCGGAGGGCATCTGTAGCGTTCCGAGTACTCGCTCGAGCCGAGTGCGCCGGAGGGTCTGGTCGCGTACGAAGGGTCGGAGCCGCATCAGGATGCGGGACAGATATTCGAGGTTCACGATTCGGTCTCCACCCCTCTTCGAACTTCCTGCGGCCAACGGTATCGGGCAGGATTGACGTGACACTCAGGTAACGGGGTAGAGCATTGCGGATGGTACCGACAGAACTCGGCTCGGAGGAGATCACTTCCTCCGAGCGGAGGGTATTTGAGGCCCTCTCAGGGAGCAGCCTTTCCGGCACCGCATTGCACTCGCTCAACCTCCCGGACCACGAATACAAGCTCACCGCCGAGCTCGACTTCGTACTGGTACTTGACGACCTCGTCCTGGCCGTCGAGGTGAAGGGCGGGCAGGTCTCCTGCCGCGACGGCGTCTGGACCTATCAGGACCGCGCGGGGCACCACCGGACCTCCCGTGAAGGACCGTTCAAGCAGGTGCAGACGGGGATGTTCGCTCTGCGTGCCCGCCTCCGGCAACGTCACGGTCAGGCCGTCGACGACGTCGCCTTCGGCTTCCTGGTCATCACGCCCGACGTCGACCTGGCCGGCGGCTTCGAGTGGGACGACGAGACCTACTGCGGTCGTGGCCCCTTCAACCGCGACGTCACCAAAGCCGTCGAACGAGCGCGCGCCTACTGGAAGGCCAAGCAGCCCGCCACCTACCCGATCCCCAAGCAGCTCCAGACGACGGTGCTCCAGGACCTTCGTCCCTCGTTCGACCGCTCGCCGCTACTCGACGCCCGCGCCAGGGAGCTGGAAAGCGCCATCGTCCGCCTGACCGAGGAGCAGTACGAGCGTCTGGATCTCATCAGCGAGGAGCCTCGGGTCATCTGTCATGGCGGGGCAGGGACGGGCAAGACCTTCCTGGCTGCCGAGGTCGCCCGTCGGCAACGGCTGCTGGGCCGGCGAGTGCTGTTCTGCTGCCGGAGCGAAGTGCTCGCCGGGTTCGTCCGCAAGCGCCTCGCCGGGACGAACGTGGACGTCATGGCCGTCTCAGAGCTGAATGTCATCGAGCCGTACGACGTGCTCGTCATCGACGAAGCCCAGGATCTGATGACCTTCGACATCCTGACCGAACTGGAGGAAGCCGTCCGTGGCGGGTGGTCGGATGGTCGCTGGGTGATGTTCCTCGACCAGAACCGTCAGGCACACCTCTACGGCGACTTTGATCACGAGGCGCTTCAGTATGTGGAGTCCTTCCGGCCGGTACGCCCGAGCCTGAAGTTCAACTGTCGCAACACCCGGGAGATCGCCTTCCAGACGCGCGCCTACACCGGCGCAGATACCGGCGTGGCCACCGCTGGGGCTGGACCGGAGGTGACTTTCGCTCCCGTCGACGACCGCGCGTCCGAGACGGCAGCCCTGGACGCACGCCTCCGTGCTCTTCACGAGCACGAGGTGCCGCCCGAGCACGTCACCATCGTCTCCGTTCGGGGGGACTGGGAGACCTCGGCGGCCAAGGGCCTGCGGGATGCCCGCAGAGGTCGGATCGCTCAGCTGACTTCCTCGCTGGCGATGACCTGGCCGGGTACCTCGATGACCTGGGCTTCAGCGATGGACATCAAAGGGCTGGAGAACCGCTTCGTCTGCGTCATCGACATCGATTCGGTCGAGTCGGAGACAGAACTCGATCTGCTTTACGTGGCTCTCAGCCGCCCGCGCGCTGGGCTCTGGATCGCCACCACACCGCTGGTCTCGGGTCAGCTCCGCGCACTGTTCAAAGAGCACCACTCCGGTGCCATGGATGCCTATCAGAAGGCGAAGGTATGAGTTCGCTGGCACAGCCCCGTCAAGACTTCGTCGACTACGTTCGTCGGCAACTGGTCGGACCGTTCGACGGCCCGACAGAGATCATCTTCGACCCGCCGAACCGGCGCTACCTGATGGGGATCCTGTTCCCACGCCAGGTCTCCTTCGCCGGCTACATCGAAGCGGAAGGCGAGGAAGCCGACGAGGCGGGCACCGACACCGGCGACGAAAGCCGGTTCAGCGACGATCCGGTGTCAGCAGCCAACGACTTCCTGCCGGCATCCCAGGGGCTGTCGTTCTTCACCACCGCACCCCATGTGACGGTCCGGGCACGCGCGGCCGAATACAGGACCCTCTCGGGGGCCGCCGCCGAGGCAGCCCTTACCGATATCGAGGTCAAAGCGGGACCGACTGAGAAACGTGAGGACGACGAACCCAAGAAGAAGAAGTCTCAAGGCTCGGGGAAGATCTGGCGTCGCCATGAGCTGCCGGAAGCGACTGTCACCATCATCCCCGAGGACAACACGCCACACGCCATCTGGAATGGGAAGGCTGAGATCCATGTCCGCTGGCGGAGCTACCCGCATGGCTCCCTGGTAACCGTCACGCTGGTGAATGCACGTGAGGCCGATGACGAGCATCCCGAGCGCCACTGGGACGAGATGTTACTCCAGGTGGAGTTCGACATCACCGTGTCGGAGGGCTCCGAGGTGCTGGAGTACCCGAGCGTCGCCATGGCCTCCCACGACCCAGAGGAGGACGAGCTGCGGCTCATCCATCGGGCTGCCCGCGTGTTCGCGATCGGACACGGGTGTTCCCCTGAGTGGGTCGAGATCGACGGCACCGTGACGGCGGTACGGTCCGAAGTCATGCCGTCCCACGTCGTGCCCAGAGTCAGTGCCGAAGGCGACGCCGTCCAGGCGCTCGACGTGGCGTGGTTAGGCGACGAGTCGGTGCCTACCGCGACGCTGGTCGCTGAACTCAACTCCTTCATCGATCCCTACGAGCAGTGGATCAAGGGTGTGGAGGCGAAGGCCGCCACGCTCGACCCTCGCTACGCGGCGGCTGCGGGGCCGGTCATCGCGCGGTTGAAGCGTGCGCTTGCTCGGATGCGGGACGGGGCACAGGTCTTCGTCGACCATCCGGATCGCGCCAAGCTCCTGACCGCCTTCCGACTGGCGAACCAGGCGATGCTGATCCAGATGCGTCACAGCAAGAAGGACTACGCCGGGAGCCGCCGCCCGCGAGCAACTGCCCCGGAGATGCCGAGTGCCTATGACTCCTGCGCGGGCTGGCGCCCGTTCCAGCTGGGCTTCTTCCTGACGACCCTGCGCGGTCTGGTCGACGAGGTGCATGACGACCGCGACGTTGTTGATCTGATCTGGTTCCCAACAGGTGGTGGAAAGACCGAGGCGTATCTGCTTGTCGCCGCCTTTGAGATCTTCCGTCGCAGACTCGTGCTCGGAGAGACGGGTCTGGGTACCGCGGTGATCAGCCGCTACACGTTGTCCCTGCTGACCGCTGACCAGTTCAAGCGCACCGCCTCAACGACCGCGGCCTGCGAGTACCTCCGCCGTAGACGATCCGGTGAGCTTGGGGACGAACCGATCTCCGTCGGCCTCTGGGTCGGCGAGGCGACTTCGCCCAATACCTACGTCGCCGCACGCGAGCGCTTCGACGAACTACGCGACGCCGGTGAAACCGATGACCGGTTCCTCCTCGATCGGTGTCCCTGGTGCGGCACCGAGATCGTCCCGCGAGAGCACCACGACGACGACTCGCTTTACGGCATTACCGCGACCGACTGGTCGTTCGCCTTCAACTGTCCCTCGACCAAGTGTGAGTTCCACGAGAACATCCCGGTTCACGTCGTCGACCACGCGCTCTACGACCTTCCCCCGACCTTCCTGCTCGGCACCGTCGACAAGTTCGCCCAACTTGCCTGGGTGCCCGAGTCGGGGGTTCTGTTCGGCAACACGGCAGGTCGGCGTCCTCCGTCGCTGATCATCCAGGACGAACTGCACCTGCTGACCGGCCCGCTCGGCACGACGGTCGGGCTCTACGAAGCCGCGATAAACCTCCTGTGCGAGTCGAGTGGTCGCCCACCGAAGGTCATCTCGTCGACCGCCACCATCCGCCGCGCCTCGGCGCAGATCATGGGGCTGTTCGGTCGTCCCGTCGACCTGTTCCCGCCGACCGGAATCGATGCTGACGACTCCTACTTTGCCCGCGTCGACGGGGACTCACCGGGACGGCTCTACGTCGGCATGATGGCCCAGGGGCACACCTCCGACACCGCAGTGGTGCACACCGGAGCTGCACTGCTCCAGGCGCCGGTGGACCTCAACCTCACCGGCGATGCCCAGGATGCCTATTGGACGGTCGTGGCGTACCACAGCTCACTGCGGGAGCTCGGTCGTACGGTCACGATCGCGCGGGACGACATCCATGCCCGGCTGGGGAGCCTCGTGGTCGGTCGTCCCCGTCGGGATTACGACGTCGAGGAACTGTCGTCCTCGGTCCCTCGCGCATTGCAACCGCGTCTGTTGGAGCGACTGAATCTGCCGGTGACGAGCGGTTCGGTGATCGACTTCCTCGCCACCACCAACATGCTGTCGGTCGGTGTCGACGTGCCGCGGCTTGGCCTGATGCTGGTCAACGGACAGCCGAAGGCGACCGCGGAATACATCCAGGCCACCAGTCGCGTGGGTCGTTCAACAGCACCGGGTCTGGTGTTCGGACTATTTCGTTCGACCAAGCCTCGGGATCGGTCGCACTACGAGAACTTCCGGGCGTATCACTCGGCGCTGTATCGTCACGTCGAGCCGACCAGTGTTACGCCGTTCTCGCCACCGTCTCGAGATCGGGCGCTGCACGCTGCGCTGGTCATCCTGGCGCGTCACCGGCTGGGCATGCACTCCGACGGGAGCGCCGGCCAGATCCTCACTCGTCGCGCTGAGGTCGAAACACTGGCCGCCAAGTTGGTTGACGTTGTTGCCCAGGTCGAGCCCCGCGAGAAGAACGGAGCGCAGACGTACTTGACACGATTCATCGAGGACTGGGTCGACCGCGCCAAGCAGGCGGACGCACAGAGTAAGTCGCTCTACTACCGCCCCAAGGGCAAGGGGCAGTTCAACCTCATCCGGCAGTACCACACCAAGGCGACGGGTTGGGAGACCCTCGGCTCGATGCGCAACGTCGATCTGGAATCGTTGGTTGAGGTAGCACGCAGCAGCGGTTCGACGAGGGGTGATGCGTGATGCAGCGCAAGATCCGTCAGTCGCAGACCATCGTGCCGTTCGGAATAGGGGCGATCTTCGACTTCAAGGGGGAGTCCCTCGTCGCCTGCGACACTTTCCGCTGGGGACCACGCGGGGAGCGCATCCAGAGTGAACGACTGGCCGCGGTCCTCAGGGTGAAGGAGTTCCGGGCGGCTCCCACCATCGCCGGCAATGCTTGGGCGGCTCCATCGTCCGGTGTGCCGTATTCGCGCTTCCCGAGCTGGCTGTTCTGTCAGCAATGTCGCCGGATGACTCGCTGGAGCCGGGGGCAGGAGCAGGAGAACAAGGCACCCACCTGCGGCAACTGCCCCGGACGCAAGCAACTGGTGCCGATGCGTTGGATCCAGATCTGCCCCAACGGCCATCTGGACGACATCGACTGGAAGCGGTGGGCGCACTCGCGCGACACCGACCCCGAGGCCCGCCAGTGTCAGAGGGAGATCCTCTTCTTCGAGACGGTGTCGGGCAAGGGCGCCGGCGGTCTCGACACCCTGCAGGTTCGCTGCGCGACCTGCCAGAGCCGTCGCAACCTGATGGGCATCACCTCCAAGGGCTCACTCAAGTCCATCGGGGTCGGTTGCGTCGGACGGCAGCCCTGGCAGCGTTGGGACGAGCGTGTCGACTGCGAGGAGATCCCCCTGGCCGTCCAGCGCGGTGCCAGCAACGTCTACTTCCCGCTGGTGCACTCCTCGATCGAGATTCCCGACCCCTCGCGGGCGGACAGCGGCAGTGAGAAGGCGCTGGCGATCAAGGCCGACCCGATGTTCCGGGCCTTGATGGGGATGAACGATGCCGCCCCGATCTACGACCAGATGATCGAGATGCTCGGCGACGCCCACGATGCTTCGACCGACTACGTGGCTGCACTTGTCCGGGATGAGAAGCAGCGTGAGGCAGGCAGGGCGACGGCGGTCGAAGCGACTCCCGGCGACCTCCTCAGTGAGGAGTGGGCGGCGTTCCTCACTGAGATGGACAACGAAGATGATCCCTACTTCCGTACCCGTCACGTCGACCTGGTGACCGGAACACCGACTTCCGTCACGTCGGCGCTTTCCGATCGTGTCGACAAGGCGGTGCTCGCTGATCGACTCCGCGAGGTTCGCGCCCTGGAAGGCTTTCACCGGGTCACTCCGGCGGGGAGAGACAAGTTGGTGCCGGTGGCGCTCAACCACAAGTCGTCGGTCAACTGGCTACCAGCCATCGACGTGCGAGGTGTCAATCCCCTGAAAGCGTGGAGGCGGTGTTATGCCACTTCGGCCCTGGGCTGGGCCGTTGGTGTTCTTCGTGCTTCTGCCATCTGATGCTCGAACGTGATCGGGGCGAGCCCGTCGTTGGCGCTGTGCCTCCTGCTGGTGTTGTGGAAGT
>NZ_SMKU01000286.1 GCF_004349215.1 Actinomadura rubrisoli
TCGCCGGCCATCTCGGCCTTGAGCCGCCGCAGCCCGGCCAGTTCCTGGCGATCAGACCCGCTCAACGCACCACCCCCGGTCTGACCACCGGCCTCGCCGTTGTGCTCACGGTCCAGCCTCACCCAGTTGTGGAGCGTGTACTCGTTGATCCCCAGGTCCCGCGCGACCTGCGCGACGGGCTTGCCGGTCTCCCGAACGATGCGCACGGCTCCCGCCTGGAACTCCGGGTCAAACCCGCGCTTCCTGACTCCCACGACTCAACCTTCTCTTCAGATTCGGTCTCCACGATCTCAGGGGAAGCGCACTGCAGACTTCAGGGCCCCGGTCGCCAGGGGTCGGTGTCAACCTCGGCACCGTCAAGACCGGCGATGAGATCACCCAGGCTGCGGTGTCGCTTCCAGCGCCGGAGACGGTGCGGCCCACCGCGCGGATAGTCGGATTGCCGCGCCCGGCCACGCCGGTGTTCCTCGGACGCCACGACGATTACCAGCGGCTTGAACAGGTGTTGGCCGCCGCCGATGAGACGGTGGTGGTGACGCAGGCCCTGTACGGCATGGGCGGGGTGGGCAAGTCGGAGATGGCGTTGCAGTACGCCCACCGTGCCCGGACGCGGTATGAGGCGGTGTGGTGGGTGACCGCCGAGAGCCCCCAACAGGTCGAGGCCGGGTTGGCCGGGTTGACCCATCAACTGGTCCACGATGCCGCGCGGGCTGCGACGACCGAGGATGCCGCCGCGTGGGCGGTCGGCTGGTTGCGGGCCCATCCGGGATGGTTACTGCTGTTGGACAACGTCACCGACCCAGCCCATGTCGCCGGGCTGTTGGGGCGCTTGGAGGGTGGGCATGCGCTGATTACCAGTCGCCGGGATGTGCGCTGGCCCGGCACCACGCGCACCTTGCAGCTAGGGTTGCTCGCCCCGGGACCAGCCGCCGAACTGATCACCACCATCACCGGACGCACCGCCCCAAACGACCGGCAGACGGCTGCGGTGATCGCCCGGGAACTGGGGTATCTGCCGCTGGCATTGGACCAGGCCGCCGCCTACATTCGTCAGACCCGCATCACGTTGGGCCGCTATCTGGGGTTGCTGCAACAGCATCCGGCCCGCTACTACGCCAAGGCCGCCGACGGTGACAAGGCCCAGGCCACCATCGCTCGCCTGTGGGACATCACCCTGGAAACCCTCCAAGAGCAGGCCCCGGAGGCGGCCGAACTTGTTTCGGTACTGGCGCAGTACGCGCCTGCGGACGTTCCTCGATTGATACTGGGCGGTAGGGACGAGGAGGCCACCGAGGCGGCAGACGCAGCGTTAGGAGTCCTGGCCTCCCACAGCATGGTCGACCTGACCGATGAGGTGGTGGCGATGCACCGCCTTACCCGAGCCGCGTCCTGTCCCAAGCCCAGGACATCAGCGAAGATCACGCACACAGCGCGGCCCGTGACCTTGCCCTCAACTGGCTCCAAACGACCATGCCCGACGACCCCGACTCCGATGTGACCGGCTGGCCCGTCTGGCGATCCCTGGTCGTCCATGTGGAAGCGATCACCGCCTCTGCCTCGTCCCACCCATCAGAGCAGCTCAGCCAAGTGCTCAACCAGACGGGGCTGTTCCTGATCGCGCAGGGCGAGTATCAACGTGCCAACGCCATGCTCACCATCGCAGCCACCATCGCCGAGGCCGCGCTGGGCCCAGATCACCCCGACGTCGCCACCCGGCTGAGGCACCTGGCCGCCACACACCGCGCAATGGGGCGGGCCGCCGAAGCGCTGCCATTAGAGCAACGGGCGCTGGTCATCGCGGAGGCGGCGCTGGGCCCTGATCACCACGAGGTCGCCATCGGGCTGGGGCACGTGGCCGCCACACACCGCGCGCTGGGGCGAGCGGCCGAAGCGCTGCCATTGGACCAACGGGCGGTCGCTATCGCCGAGGCCGCGCTGGGCCCTGACCATCCCAGCGTTGCCCTCGGGCTGGGGAATCTGGCCGTCACGCTCCGCGCGTTGGGGCGGGTGGCTGAGACGCTGCCGTTGGAGCGGCGGGCGTTGGCTATCGCCGAGGCCGCGCTGGGCCCTGATCACCCCGATGTCGCCATCGGGTTGGGCAACCTGGCCGCTACACACCGCGCGTTGGGGCGGGCGGCCGAAGCGCTGCCGTTGGAGCGGCGGGCGTCGGCTATCGCCGAGGCCGCGCTGGGCCCGAATCACCCCGACGTCGCGACCCGGTTGGGGAACCTGGCCGCCACGCACCGGGCACTGGGGCGGCCGGCTGAGGCACTGCCGCTGTTCGAGCGGGCGTTGACCATCACCGAGACGGTGCTGGGCCCTGATCACCCCGACGTCGCGACCTGGTTGGGGAACCTGGCCGCCACATACCGTGGTTTGGGGCGGGCCGTCGAAGCACTCGCAGCGATCGCCCGAGCTGAACAATGCGCATTGGCTGCGCTTGGGACACAGCACCCCACAACACGGTCACTGCAGAAGTACGCCGACCACTTGAAAGATCTGTTCGGAGTCCCGGACTGAACCAGAACCGTACGGCACACAAATGCAGTACCACAGGCACGGAGTGGCGCACATAGCCTGCGGCGCCGGGTTGGCTAGAGGGAGTCGTGGTTGCCGGGGAGCGCGGTGAGGGCGGCTGCTCGGTCTCGGTGGTGAGGGAAGGGCGCGATCATGCGCGCAAGGTGACCAGAGGATCAGGTCGTCAACGAGCTGCTGGGGCGTGACGGAGTTGTCTGGGTGAAGTGAGGCGAGGCAGTGCCTTCGGACGTCTGATTCTGGGCCCAGGATGCTCGGGGGTTGGGAGAGGCTGTCGTTTGTTGCCGCTCTGGTTCGGTGGCGCGGAGCGCGGGACGACGGCGGACGGGAAGCTCAGGTGGGCGACGGCGGTCCAGCCGGGTGCGGGAGCCCTCCCGGCTCTACCGTGAAACCGTTGTTGCGGCTCTTCTGGCAGGTCATCCTGGGAGGCTGCGATGGTCTGGATCGTCTTTTGGGCGGCAGTTGGCTGGGCTATTTTCTTCGGTTGGCACCCGGAACTGTTTGTCGCGCTGGCCATCCTCTTCCCGTCGGCCATATGTATTGACTTGATCGGTCGCCGCAGGAGGCTGAAGAAGAGGCGTGAGCGTGAGCGTCTGGTCGCAGAGCGCCGGGCTGCCAGGCGTGATGCCATTTGGGCGGCCAACCAAGAGCGAACCCGGAGCCGCGTCCGCGCAGATTGGGCTGTGGGAAAGACCGGTGGGCAGGAGGACGAGCGCATGCGTCAGGTCGCCGATCAGGAGGCCGAAATCAAGCGTCGGGCCGAGGAGGATACGCGTCGAGCCGAGGAGGATGCGCGGCGGTTGCTTCAGGAGCGTGACGGATATTGGCTTCCGGACTGACGAGCGCGCGTTGGCCCCAAGCCATGGAGTTGAGCTCTGTCGAAGGCGTGTCCGGCCAGGGCAATCGCCGGCACTGTGGCCCAGGCCAGGCGTGTGATCGTCTGGCCTGGACCTTTCACGCCTTGGTCGTCGGCGTGGCGTCAGATGCCGTCCATGCGGTCTTGATCGGTGCGGGACGGGTTACAGTAGTTGCCGCACAGGGCGATGGGGAGGATCTTGGACATGGCGTCGTCCAGGGCCGGTCCGCCGCCCGGTTTGAGGTTGACCATGACGGTGGCCTGCCTGCCGTCCATCGTGGTGCCCGCGCGGGTGCTGAATCCGAGCATGTCGCCGTCGTGTCCCCAGTAGCCGTCACTGCAGGTGGGGGAGTCCTTGACGGGGAGCCACTGCAACCCCAGGCCGTACTTGGACTCTGACGCGCGTCCTGTGGGACGGGCGTCCAGCATTTCGCGCAGTTGCGCCGGCTTCAGAAGGCGTCCGCGGAGCAGCGCCGCCAGGAAGCGGTTGACGTTCGAGGCGCTGGAGATCATCCCGCCTGCCGCTCCGCCGACGGTCGGGTTGAGACGGGTGATGTCCACCAGGTCTGACTCTGGACGCACGTAGCCCCGGGGGTGCGGCGCGGGGATGGCAGGGGCGTCGTTCGGCACGAAGGTGTCGTGCAGCCCGAGCGGGTGAATCACGCGCCGACGGATCTCCCGGCCGTAGGGGTGTCCGGTCACGCTCTCGATGATCATTCCTGCCAGCAGGTAGTTGGTGTTGGAGTAGCCCCACTTCTCGCCCGGGGTGAAGTTCCGGGGGTGCTGCAGGGCGATATTCACCAGGTCACGCGTCTCCCAGTGCCGGAGCGGGTCCTTGAGGATCTCCTGCGGGGGCAGGAATTTCAGGACGTCCGGCAGCCCGCTGGTCTGCTGGAGCAGCTGGCGGACGGTGATCTCCCGCCCGTCGTTGTCCGCGCCGCGCACCACCCCCGGCAGGTACCGCTCCACCGGTGCGTCGAGCTTGATCCGTCCCTCGCCGACGAGTTGGAGCGCCACGGTGGCGACGAACGGCTTCGTCAGGCTGCCGATCCGGAAGCGGCTGCGGGGATTCACCGGTGCGCCCGTCCGTATGTCGGCGACGCCACTGGTGATCACCAGGCGGCCGTTCCGGTCGTTGACCTCCGCGAGCGCGCCCGGAGCCCCGTCCGGCTCGGTGAGGCGTTCCACCGCCTGCCGCAGCCCGGTATGGCCGTCCGCCTTCGCCGGGCCGGCGGTAGCCGTTACCGTCAAGGCCAGTGCGACCGTCGCCGCACCCCCCAGCACCATGTTTCTTGTGATCATGGGCCGCACGATATGTATCGGCAAACCGACGGCACATCCATCGCGCGAGCCATCCATGGCCTCACTCCCGAAGAGGAGTGAACGCCGGCGTATGCGGTCACCGCGGGGTGAGCCGGATCACCGGGTATTCGCGATCGGACTTGCTCTGGTACTTCGCGATGCGGGGCTGGGCGGCGGCGATGCGCTGCCATGCCTGTTCGCGGTCGGCGCCGTCGAGCCGCTGCGGCGTCACCGGCATTGCGTCGCGGCCGGGCAATTCGATCGCGGCCTGGTCGGAGCGCGCCATCAAATTGGCGTACCAGTCCGGGTGCCGGCTCCCGCCGCCCGATGCGACGATCAGCCGGGCGTCCTCGCCATCGGCGAACCACGCCACAGGCGTTTCCCGCGGCTGCCCGCTCTGGCGACCCACCGTGTGCAGGACGAGGACGTCCATGCTCATGAACGTGCCGCGGCCACGTCGGATCTTGCGGTTCATACGGGCGTTCATTCGGTGCTGCATCCATCGTGAGAACGCCCCGGGCTTGCGGTCTGCCTGCGTCATCGGTGGCCTCCGGTCGGTCGACTTGATGTCCATGACGGTCACGCTAGGCGGGGCCAGGTCATGGGCGCTTCTCGATTCCTGACCGGTTCGCTGACGCCGCCCGTCTCGTTCCCCGCGACTGGGCCAACCGCGATGCGCATTGAGGTCAGGACCTCGACTCAAACACGACAGACTGCTGGACGAAGGGGCCGATCGCGGGGTTCTGGGACGTACGGGACGTCCCAGCCTGTGCAGCCGGCCCGCAAGGGGTGTCGGACGCGGAAATGTCCTCGGCATTCGGCAGAAGGATCACGAAAGCGTGGACCGCTAAAAGATCTTGAGTTCTCCCTCAAAGGGACGTGTCGTATTCGGGTTTCGCTGTGACCGTAGATCATGCACAATGTCCCCCGAGCCGACCTCCGGGAACGTATTCCGGGAGTCGGCGGCGACCCCTGAGGAGCTCTTTGTGACAGGTCCCGCTGGCCCGCCGTGGGGACAGGGTGGGCGGCGGCCGCCCCCCATTCCGCCGCCTCATTACGGACACGGAGGGCCGCCTTGGCGGCAAGGCCCGCCTCCACCTTACCCGCCTTACCCGCCGCGACCGCCCTGGCAGCCGGGGCCGCAGCCGCCCCCGCCGCCGCGTCCGCCGACCCGCGCGGGACGGATTCTGCGGAAGCTGAACCCGTTGCTGGCCGCGCGGGCGGCGTTCCGGCCCTCCCGACCGGACCTGATCGTCGATTCGCGCGTCCGGAGGTTGCAGGTCGCCCGTGCGTGGGCGGGCATCGTGGTGACGCTCGCCGTCGCCGTGGTCTACAGAGCCGCCGCTCCCAAAGAGATGGCGAGTGAGCGGTTCAATGACGCCTGGATCAACGTCCTGATCCTCACCTGCGCTCTGCCGCTGGTCGTGGGCGCCTTCATCCTGGCCGCCCGGCCACCGAACCGGGGCGCGTTCGCGCGCCGGGTCCGCTACCCGCTGATCGCGGTCGGGGCGATGTTCGGCTCCATGTTCACCTTCGTGCTCGCGGCCGCGCCCGAGTTCAGCGGCCTGCGCGAAGCGGCCGGGCCGATGGTTCTGATCCCCGCCGGAGTCGTCTTGTTCGTCTGGATGCTCCCCTTCGCCATCTACGGCATCGTCCTGTCACTGACCAACGTGTTCCGGACGGCCGACATCCACGAGGTGGTGCCGCCCCTGGTGAGCGTGTCGGCGTCCTGGGTGATCGTCGCGGTCAACCTGTTCACCGACCCCTACAAAGGAGTGCCGGGGACCTTGGCCGTGGCGCTGCTGCTGGGGCCGCCGGTGACGGTGTCCGCCCTCGCCTACTACGAACTCCGCAGACTGCGCCTCCTGCACGGGATTACGTTGCGCAACACACTGCTTCGCTGATCCCTGCCTCCGCCATGGGCGCGGTGGGGGCGGCGCGTTAGGACGACCACCGTGCGGCTACCGTCTCTGCGCCCGATACCGCTCGACTGCCCAGGTCAGCGCTGGGTCGGCGTTGATGCTGGGGTCAGTGCCAGACTATTTCGCCGCGGCCGTAGTGCTGTTTGAAGCTCGGTGCCCGGTCGCTGGGGTGCTGCGCGTTCACGCCGTACGGCGGGGCCATGTAGTGGATCTCCTGGAGCGGCTCGGACGGTGTCGAGACCGCGAGTTCGCAGGTCACCCAGCGGGCGCCCTTGTGGTCGAACGAGTCGGGGGACGGGGACTCCGAGCAGCCGGGCAGCTCTCCGCCGGTGATGATGACAGTGGATATCTCCCCGCCGCTGCGCCGGGCCTCGAAACGGGGAACCGACAGCGACATGGCGTTGCCGCTTTCGTTGGTGATGACGATCTCGGCGTAGTACGCGATGCTTCGCTTCAGTACGGCCGTGCCGTGGGAATCGAAGTTTCCTTTGATTTTGGAGGCGCGGGTCTGCCGGATCCGCTGCACCACGATGCCCAGCACGCCCTCGGTGTAGCTCTTCGGCAAAGGGTGATGCTCGCGGATGGGCACGATCGCCTTCTGCCCGAACCGTAGCCGCGCCCCTGGCCGGGTCATCTTGTTGGTCAGCCGTAGCGGTTGGGTCGGCGGTATCGTCGTATCGCCTTTCGGCACCGACGGAGTGTGAGTCAATGCCGGCATCTTGACGGTAGGCGTGGACGACGGTCGTGCGGTGTCGTCACTTCCGGCACAGCCCGTCAGCACCAGGCAAGGGACGAGGGTCACTGCTCCGATGCGGCGACGTGACATGCGCGGCGGTGGGCGGCGGGGGAAGCTGCTCATGCACGCATTGTCCAAGCATTCGCCGGCACTCGTATCGCCCCGACCCCGTTCAGTTAGGCGTCGAGGACGGCCAGGTCCAGGTCGCGGAGGCGGTCGGGGTCGGCGATGATGTCGATCTCGGTGATCTTGTCGTCCACGATGGTGAAGTCGAGGACCAGGAAGAGCCGGCCGCGAGGGGCCATGACCAGGCCGACCGATCCGTTCACCAGCGCCGGCTGGGAGAAGCGGGCCCGGCCCGAGGCCGCGGACGCGCGCTTGGTCACGGCGTGGGCGCCGCGGATCACCAGGGGTTCGGGGGCGGGGCCGGCCGACCGGTCGGCGCGGAGCACCACGTCCGGGTGGAGCAGGGAGACCAGGGCGTCGAAGTCGCCGCCGCGCGAGGCCGCCAGGAAGGCGTCGACGACGCGGCGCTGGCGGGTCAGGTCGGGCTCGGGCGTCGCGGTGCCGCCCTTGACCCGGCGGCGGGCGCGGCTCGCGAGCTGGCGGGCCGCGGTCGGGGAACGGTCCATCATCGGGCCGATCTCGTCGAAGGGCACGGCGAACATGTCGTGCAGGACGAAGGCGAGCCGTTCGGCCGGAGTCAGCGTGTCGAGGACGACGAGGAGGGCGAGCCCGACAGAGTCGGCCAGCAGCGCCTCCTGCTCGGGGTCGCCTCCGTCCGCCTGGTCGGCGACAGGGTCGGGGGCCTTCACGTCGAGCGGGTCCTCGCGGCGCGTCCCGCGCGAGCGCAGCATGTTGAGGCAGACCCGTCCCACCACGGTGGTCAACCACGCGTTGAGGTTCTCGACGCCGCTGGTGTCGGCGCGGCTGAGGCGCAGCCATGCCTCCTGGACGGCGTCGTCGGCCTCGCTGAGGGAACCGAGCATCCGGTAGGCCACCGCCCGCAGGCGCGTCCGCTGCTCCTCGAAACGAGCGATCAACCAGTCGTTGTCGTCCATCACGTCACAATCCTCGATCGCGGGTGTCATCGAAGTGACCCCCGGGAAGCCATAGATGTGACAAAGGGGACGTCGATCACCGTCAGGGGCGCTCGACCAGGAGGTTCGTGGCGAAGCCGAGGAAGGCGACCCCGGTGATCTGCTCCATGCGGCGGCGGAAGCCCGGGCGCTTGATGCGCTCGCCCAGCGCGGACGCGGCACCGGAGACCAGCCAGTACCAGAGGGCCAGCTCGATGAGGTCGATGGCCGTGAACAGCATCGTGGTGCCGAAGACGGGCGCGTCGTCCGGCATGAACTGCGGGAGCAGGCTCATGTAGAAGACGCCGGCCTTGGGGTTGAGCAGGTTCGTCCCGAGGCCGGCGCGGAAGGCGGCCCACTGCCCGCGCGGATCTGGGACGGTGGGGCGCTCGACGGCCGGCGCCTCGTCCGGCATCGGTTTTCTCCAGGCGCGCCACAGGGCCGACAGGCCGAGCCAGGCCAGATAGGCGGCTCCGCAGATCCGCAGCGTGTCGTAGGCCAGATGGGACGCGGTGAGCACCGCCGTCAGCCCCACGGCCGTGGCGAGCCCCCAGGCCAGGCAGCCGGTGAGGATGCCGAGCGCGGCGGCGAGCCCGCCCGTCCGGCCGTCGGAGATGGACGTTCTGAGGACGAGGAGGGTGTCCAGACCCGGCGTCATGTTGATCAGCATGGCGACACCGGCGAACGTGAGCGCGGCCGTGATCATGCTCCGCATGCTAACCGGCCGCCCAACTCGGGCCGCTAAGACCGCGGTCGATGGGCGCCCGCGCGGGCGGACGGAGGCGCTGGAGCTGCCGGCGCTCTGCGAGGTGATCGCGTGCAAGGCCGTCTACGGGCGGCGGTCCGGTCGGTCCGGTCGGCGGGGGCGTCGTGGTCGCAGATCGGGGCGGCGCTCGGGATGGGCAAGCAGGCCGCCTGGGAGGCGCACGGCAAGTGGATCGACGGCCAGGCGGCGCGCAACCGCGAGGCCGGATATCAGGGTCTCGACCGGGCTCAGGTGGAGGCGGTCGACGACTTCGCAGGTCAAGCGCATGTTTCCCGGTGGCTGGGCCAGTAGGGTGCGGCGTGGATCTGCTGGACGGGGGGACGCGGATGGGCATGGAAGAGGTCGTCAGGCAGCTGCGGATGGCGATTCACGACGCGCAGGTGGCCTTCGACTGCATCGGGCTCGGCGAGGTCGAGCGGGCGCACAACCGCATGATCACGGCCAAGGCGGCGATGGACGCGGCGGAGACGGTGCTGCAGCACGATCTGGGCCGCTTCCCGCTCGCCGAGCTGGCCGGGGAGGGCGCGAAGGTGATGGCCGCCATCGGCGATTAACGTCGGGTTTGCCACGATTTTCGGGTGGGATGCGGGTGGCCGGAGTTTCCGCCGTGTGCGAGGGGGAAATCTGCCCACTAGAGGAACGGAGGCGTAGGTATGAAGGTCGTCCTCGAAATGACCTTGCCGAGGAACGCCGAGAGCGCGCCCCTGGTGCGCCACACGCTCGACGCCTCTCTCCGCGGCCTGGGGGTCACCTCCGAGGTCCGCGCCGACATCGCCCTGGCGTTGGGCGAGGCGTGCGCGAACGTCATCCAGCACGCGGCTGCCGGGATGGAGTACGAGGTGAGAGCCCGGATGGACGGGCTGCGCTGCGTCGTCGAGGTCATCGACGGCGGTGGGGGCGACGTGCCCGCGCAGTGGGACGGGGCGCCGGCGGCGCCGCTGGCCGAGCACGGGCGCGGGCTGCATCTGATGCGGGCGTTCACGGAGGAAGTGCACGTCGCCGATCGTGTGTCGCGAAACGGTGCGGTCGTGCATTTCGAGAAATCGCTGGCGAGCTGAGCCGCGGACGGATTTGCGTCCCATTCGGCCCGGTCACTTCGGCCGCCGGGGGGCGCTCCGGTAATCTGCCCGGAGATCTCCACGCGGGCGGGAGTTACCGTGGACTTCACCGTGCACCAGCGCCGTTATGGCGACCATACGATCGTGGCCGTCGGGGGCGACATCGACGTCGAGACGAGCCCGCGGCTGCGCGATTTCCTCCTGGGGCTCGTCGAGGACGGCGCCCGCCATCTGGTGATCGACCTGGGCCGGGTCACGTTCCTGGATTCCACCGGCCTCGGCGTCATGATCGGCGTCTTCCACCGGCTGGGGGCGGCGAACGGTTCGATGTCGTTCGCCGGAGGCTCGTCCGCGGTGCGCGGCGTCTTCCACGTCACGCAGCTCACGAAGGTCTTCGCGCTGCACGACACGCTCGACCAGGCCCTCCTCCCGGCACACTGACGGTCCCGGGAGGCACGACGGCCCGGGAGCGGTGCTCCCGGGCCGTCGTCCGATCAGCCGGTGACCGGCAGGTCGCGCTCCACCGGGGTCGGGGCGGGCGCTTCGGCGGGCTTCCCAGCGGGCATCCCGGCGGGCTTTCCAGCAGGCTTTCCGGCCGGCCTCCCAGCGGGCTTCCCGGCGGGACGGCCGCCGCGGCCGCAGGTGGCGGACGCGACCCGGAGCGTCGTCCCCTCGGGGCGGGGCAGCGTGAGCTCCATCGCGGTGACGGCGAGACGGCCGTCCGGCATGCGCTGCTGCTTGTTGAGGATCATCGAGGCCCGTCCGACGCCGTCCACGTCGACGGGGACGGTGGTGTTGGGCGGCGGGGACGAGTCCAGGCGCCGGCCGGCGACGAAGGCGTTCGTGAGGTGGGACGCGCCCTGGCCGTGAGCGCAGTCGGCCGACACGGCGCTCGCCGTCATGTCCGCCTTCGGGACGTTCAGCCGCGCGACCCCCGCGCGGGCCTGGGACGCGGCGGCGCTGGCGTTCAGCGCCGACGCGTTGAACAGCTTCGTGTGCTCCTCGCGCAGCACGCTCTTCCTGACCTCGCGAGAGGCGGACGAGACCGCGGGCGCCGGCCCGACGGCGGCGGGGCCGGTCGCGGTCAGCCCGTAGGCCGACCCCTCGTCCCCGGGAGCGAGAGGAGTGGCTCCGGCCGTGGCCGGGGTCGTGGCGAGGAGGCCGGCGGCCAGTAGTCCTGTCATGGTGATGCCTGTAAAACGCATGATGGTGTCGTCTCCGATCGTCTGGATGGGCCGAGCGGTCGCGCCGGTCAGCCGGTGATGAGCACGAGGGTTCCGAGCGGAACCTTGGAAAGCGCCTGTAGCGCGTCCTTCGGCACTCGGACGCACCCATGGGTGACGGCCTTGCCGAAAACCGAGGTGTCGGGCCAGCCATGCAGCGCGACAGTGCCGGGACCGCCGCCGAAGGTGTCGAGGGTCGCCGAGTGGACGCCGAGCGGCAGGACAACGGAGCTGGGCGTCCTGTTCTTCGGGGCGAGCGTGGCCATGACGAACGTCCGTCCGGGCGGGGTCGGGGTCTTGGCGCTACCGACCGCGACGCTCCACCGGCCCACCTCGCGCGCGGATTTCTGCAGGTGAAGCCTGCGATGGGCGAGGTCGACCCGGACGGTGTAGGGCGTGTGCGCGGTGCGCAGTCCCGGGCTCTTGCCGGAGATCCAGCCGCTCGCCTGGTTGGGACGGCTGGGCAGCAGCACGCGCCGCCAGTCGCCGGAGGTCTCCACCACCGGGACCCAGGTGGGTCCGCCCAGCTGCTCGGTGGGGAGGGTGGCGACGGGACGCCCGCCGGGCCGGTCGAGGACCGGTTCGGGCTTGGCCGGGTGCACGACCAGGCCGTCCGTCGTGGGTGCGGGCGCCTTGTCCTTCGGAAGGCCGGGGATGGTGGCGAACGTGGTGGTCGCCGGACCTCGGGGCGCGCCGCCCGCCGCGCCGCCCGCCGCTCCGGCCCCCTTGCCGCC
>NZ_SMKU01000287.1 GCF_004349215.1 Actinomadura rubrisoli
GGCGGGGGCTGGATCGGGAGGCGCTGGGCGTCTACCGGCTCGTGGGCCACTTCCTCGACCAGGACACCGCGTTCGACGGGGTGAAGAAGCTCCGTCCGGGGTGCAAGTGGAGCCTGGCGGACGGACGGCTCGCCGAGACCGAGATCGAGCCGGGCGGGTTCCGGGCCGGGGAGGCGCCGTCGGTCGAGGAGGCCGTGCGGGAGCTGGCCGAGGTGTTGCGGACGAGCATGGCGCAGTGCCTGGACCAGTACCCCGACGCCGTCCTGCAGCTGTCGGGCGGGCTGGACACGCGGCTCGTCCTGGCGGCGATCCCGCCGGCACGGCGGAACGGCTTGAATTCGCTCACCCTCAGTGCGCGCGACAGTGGCGACGAGGCCACCGCCGCGACACTCGCGCGCATGAGCCGGATGCACCGGGAGGTCATCGACCTGTCGGGGCTGGAGCGGCTCGAACCGGTGGAGGTGCACCGGCTGGTCATGGAGGCGGCGCAGCGGCGAGAGCAGGTGCTCAACCCGCTGCACCTGGGGATGCTGGAGTGGGTCGAGGAGCAGACCACGGACGCTCCGCGCATCAGCGGGCTGGGCGGGGAGCTGTCGCGGGGGATGTACTACGCGATGCAGCGCCCGCATCCGGCGGTCACGTCCAAGCTGGTCGAGCGGCTGGCCAAGTGGCGGATCTTCAGCCTGGACCCGGTCGACCCCGGCTGCCTGGACCCCGGGTTCGCCGAGGAGTCGGCGGCCGGCACCATGCGGCGGTTGCAGGACATCTTCGCCGGCTTCGGCGGCGACTGGCTGTCGGCGACGGACGCGTACTACTACCGGCAGCGCTACCACCGCGCGGTGGGCGCGGTCGTCACCAGCTCCTGCACGGAGCACACCGCGGTCAACCCGCTGCTGCATCCGCGGTTCGTGGCCATCGCCGAGGCGCTGTCCCCCGCTGCCAAGCGGGGCTCGGCGTTCAACGCGCGGCTGCTGGCCGAGCTCGACCCTGAGCTGGCGGCCCTCCCCATGGACACCGGGGTGCGGCCGGACGCGCTGATGGCGCCCCGGGCGCTCAAGCTGGTCCGCACCGCCCGCGACCAGGGCGTCAAGATCGTCCACAAGACGCGGCAGCGGGTCTTCGGGCGGGGCGACTCGGGGTCGGCGAGCGCCGCGCTGAACCGTTCGCTGCTGGCGCACTGGCGGGCCGAGCCGCACCTGCTGGAACCGGTCGCCGCGACCGGGTTGATCGGCGAGGAGTGGCTCGCGCGGGTCCTGTCCGGCGAGCACACGCCCGCCCCGGTCACCACCGGGTTCGTCGCCCTGCTTGAGGCCGCCCTGGACGACGAGGCCCGCGCGGCGGAGTGAGGGCCGCGTCCGGCGGGCCAGGACGGGTGTCGCGTGCGTCACACTCCGTTGACCTCAGTCGCGGTCGAGGTCCGATGCTGGAGCAGCGTCAGTCCGGTAAAAATGTCAGACCCCGCCGGAATACTCCGGAACCGGACGGGGTTTAATCGTTCGCGAAAGTGTCAGTCTCTGCAGTATTTTGCTGCGGCACCCCTCAGAAACGTTCCACGGTCCTCGCGCGCCCTGGCGCGCGGGCCCCCGACGATTGGAAAGTGAGTTGACCGCTCCCGCGTCCCCCAAGGCGGCGGACGGCCCGGTGGAGGCCCCGGCCTCCGGCGGAGGTCTCGACCGCGGCGTGCTCGCGGTGGCCATGGTCGTCGTCCTCGGCGCGATCATGTCCATCCTGGACGTGACCGTCGTCAATGTCGCCATCAACGACCTCGCCAAGGAGTTCGAGACCCCGCTGTCGACGATCCAGTGGGTGGCGACCGGCTACACGCTGGCGCTGGCCACGGTGATCCCGATCACCGGGTGGGCCTCGGCGAGGTTCGGCACCAAGCGCCTCTACATGATCTCGATCACGCTCTTCGTGGCCGGCTCGATGCTGGCCGGCCTCGCCTGGTCGGCGGAGTCGCTGATCGCGTTCCGGGTCCTCCAGGGCCTCGGCGGCGGCATGATCATGCCCGCGGGCATGACGATCCTGACCCAGGCGGCCGGGCCGTCGCGGGTCGGCCAGGTCATGAGCGTCGTCGGGATCCCGATGCTGCTCGGCCCGATCCTCGGACCGATCATCGGCGGCTACCTCGTCGACGACGTGTCCTGGCGCTGGATCTTCTTCATCAACCTGCCGATCGGCATCGTGGCGCTGTACCTGGCCGCCAGGATCCTCAAGCGCGACGCCCCGAAGCCGACCGAGCGGCTCGACGCCATCGGCCTGCTCCTGCTCTCCCCCGGCCTGGCCGCCCTGATCTACGGGCTGGCCAAGGGCGCGCAGATGAAGGACTTCACCAAGACCGGGGCGCTGGTCCCCACGCTCATCGGCGCCGCGCTCGTCGCCGGGTTCGTGTTCCGGGCCCTGACCGCGAAGACCCCGCTGATCGACCTGCGGCTGCTCAAGCGCCGCTCGGTGGCGGCGGCGTCCGGCACGATGGTGCTGTTCATGGCCGCGTTCATGGGCGCGATGCTGCTGCTGCCGCTGTACTACCAGACGGTCCGCGGCGAGGGCGCGCTGAACTCCGGCCTGCTACTGGCCCCGCAGGGCCTCGGCGCGATGATCACCATGCCGGTCGGCGGCAAGATCACCGACCGGGTCGGCCCCGGGCGGGTCGTGCTCGTCGGCCTGGTCGTCGTGGTGCTGTCGGTGGCGGGCTTCGCCGCGATCCTGGAGGCCGACACGTCCTACTGGGCGCTCGGCGGGATGCTGTTCGTCATGGGCCTCGGCATGGGCATGACGATGATGCCGACCATGGCGGCCGCGATCCAGACCCTGGCGCACGACGAGGTGCCGCGCGCCAGCACGATGCTGAACATCATCCAGCAGGTCTCGGCGTCCCTCGGCACCGCGATGATCTCGGTGCTGCTCGCCAACAAGCTGGCGTCCAACCTCGGCACGGGCGCCGGGGGCGAGATCGGCTCCACGGCGAAGATCCCGCCCGCGGTCATGAAGAAGATCGCCGGTCCGATGGCGGACGCGTTCCAGCACACCTACTGGTACGCGGCGGGGCTGCTGCTGTTCGCCTTCCTCCCGGCGCTGCTGCTGCCGCGCAAGAAGGCCGACACCGCCGCGGCCGACGCGCCGATGCCGATGCACTAGGCCGAGCCGATGCACTAAGACGTCCGCTGGCGCGTTCCAAGCCCCGGTCCGGGACCTCGGGTCCCCGGGCCGGGGTTCGCGCGTCCAGGGGCCTGTGAGGCCCGTACGCGACCCCTCGGCCGTGCCGCCGAGCATGAGGCGCAGCGGCACGTCCGGTACGGCCTGCGCGGCCGCCTCCATCGACGCGCTGGTGATGAAGAGGGCGAGCCCTTCGGGTCGGAGCCGGGAGCTGATGGCGGTGTGGTAGAGCCCGGACCGCTGCGCGGCCCAGGCGATGGCCAGGAAGAGCGGGTGGTTCTCCAGTTGCTACCCGCTCAGACGAGCATGTGGTCGAAGTCACCGTCCTTGGCTCCGCCCACGAACGCCTCCACCTCCTCGCGCGTGTAGACGAGGACCGCACCCTCCGGGTCCCGGGAGTTCCGCACGGCGATCTCCCCGCTGGGGAGCTCCGCCATCTCGACGCAGTTGCCGCTCGGGTTGCTCCGCCGGCTCTTCTGCCAGACGAGCCCGTTACGCCAGACGTCCGACATCTGGTGGCCGTCCATCTTTGCCCCCTCAAGGCGTGTCCGCCTCCCCGCAGGGAGGCCGCGATCTCGCCCCACCCCACACAATGGTACGAGATGCACGTGCATTCGTTCTTGCATTCGTTCATGCAGACGGTCTTGCATCTGCACGACTTGGGGAGCAAGATAGCGAACGCTCGCCGGTGACCAATCCGCTCGCCTCTGAGGTTTGACAATGACCGTTGACCAGGCCCACGACGTAGCAGCTCCTGCCGCCATGGGGGGCAGGCGGCCGCGGCACGTCGCGGCCGTTCACGCGCCCTGGCCGGACTCTCCGCCGGCCACGTCCATCCGCGCGCACGCACCAGCGAGCGCGCCCGTGCCCTCGCCCGGCCTCGCCGGGCTCTGGCCCACCCCGCACTCGGGCACCCCGCGGACCGCGCGCCGCGTCCTGCCCGCCGAGATCACCGCGCCCAGGTCGGCGCGCGACTTCACGCAGGCCACGCTGCGCGAATGGGGCGTGAACGGAAACGGCGAGGACGTGGTCATCGCCGTGTCGGAGCTGGTGACCAACGCGCTGCGGCACGGCATGGAGGGACTCCCCCAGCCGCTGCCGCTGTGCCCGATCCAGATCGTCCTGCTCGGGCACCCGAGGCGGCTGGTCGCCGTCGTGACCGACCCCGGGGCGCGCGTCCCGGAGGCGGCCTCCTGCGACCCCGACCGGTTCATCGAGGGCGGCCGCGGCCTGCTGGTCGTCGGCGCCGTCAGCGACTCGTGGGGCTGGGCGCGGCTCGGCACCGGCGGCAAGGGCGTCTGGGCGGCGTTCGATCTGAGGATCAGCCCTCCAGCGCCGTAACCGGCGGCAGCGGGGCCGCGTCGGCCTCGACGGGGCGCTCCAGCTCGGTGAGGAAGTCGAGCGCCCAGCGGTCGACGTCGTGCTCGATGACGCGCCTGCGCATCGCGCGCATCCGGCGCGCCTGCTCGGCCGGCTCAGCGTCGAGCGCGGCCAGCAGCGTCCCCTTGAGCCCGTCGATGTCGTACGGGTTGACCTGAAACGCGCCCCGCTTGAGTTCCGCGGCGGCACCGGCGAACTCGCTGAGCACCAGCGCGCCGCGCAGATCCGCGCGGCAGGCGACGTACTCCTTCGCGACCAGGTTCATCCCGTCCCGCAGCGGTGTGACGACCATCACGTCCGCCGCCAGGTAGAGGGCGGTCAGCTCGGCGCGGTCGTACGAGCTGTGCAGGTAGTGGACGACCGGGAACCCGATCTCGCCGTACTCGCCGTTGATGCGCCCGACCTGCTGCTCGATCTCCTCCTTGAGCAGCTGGTACTGCTCGACGCGCTCGCGGCTCGGCGTGGCGATCTGCACGAACACGGCCTGGCCGGGCTTGAGCCGGCCGTCGCTGAACAACTCGCCGAACGCCTGAAGG
Source organism: Actinomadura rubrisoli (assembly GCF_004349215.1). Lineage (GTDB taxonomy): Bacteria > Actinomycetota > Actinomycetes > Streptosporangiales > Streptosporangiaceae > Spirillospora > Spirillospora rubrisoli. The sequence goes on from NZ_SMKU01000287.1 coordinate 5,073, forward strand.
CGCTGCGTGATGCCCTTGGTGTAGTCGAGCCGGTCAACGCCGAGCAGGACGGTCGCGTCGCCGAGATCGGTGCGGATCTCCTGCGCGCGTTCCTGCACGTCCTGGCGTGCCACCAGGTCGTTCAGCTCGCCCACGTCCACGGAGATCGGGAAGGCGCGGGCGCGCACGATCCGGTCGTCCCAGAAGACGTCCTGCTTGACGTAGCGGGCGTCCAGGAGCCGCCTGCACAGCCGCACGAAGTTGGACGCGGCGCCGGGCAGCTGGAAGCCGACCAGGTCGGCGCCCAGGAGCCCCTCCAGGATCTGCCGCCGCCACGGCAGCTGCCAGAACAGCTCCAGCGGCGGGAACGGGATGTGCAGGAAGAAGCCGATCCGCAGGTCGGGGCGCAACTGGCGCAGCATCGACGGGACGAGCTGGAGCTGGTAGTCCTGCACCCAGACGATCGCGCCCTCCGCGGCGACCTTCGCCGCCGCCTCCGCGAACCGGTTGTTGACCCGGACGTAGGCGTCCCACATCGCCCGGTCGTACACGGGCCGGGCCACGACGTCGTGGTAGAGCGGCCAGAGCGTGGCGTTGGAGAACCCCTCGTAGTAGAGCTCGATCTCCTCCGACGACTGCGCGATGGGGACGAGCGACATGCCGTCCTCCTCGAAGGGCTCCAGTTCCTCGTCCGGTACGCCCACCCAGCCGATCCACGTGCCCTGCCTGCGCCTCATCACCGGCGCGATGGCGCTCACCAGGCCGCCGGGGCTGCGCCTCCAGGCGGGCGCGCCGTCCTCGCCCACGATCCGGTCGACCGGAAGCCGGTTGGCCACCACCACGAACTCACTACCGCGCGACACCTAGACCCGCCTCTCCAGGAAAGCTGTCCGATGACCATGCCCAGAAACGGTCATCGGGAACATCTTGTCACTTCGACGTAAAGCCGAGATGTCTGAAAGGTCCGTTGTCAGGGAGAGGGGAGGACCGCAGCCCCGGTTTGGAGCGGGCCATATTCCTTGCCGAGCAGGTGACCGCTGTTTACCAACTTGTCACCTTCGTACTGATACGGCCAGAAAGTTACTTACGTCACATTTGCTCGGGGCGGCGCGCCGCCGGGAACGGCCGAGCCCCGGCGCGGGGCGTGGTCCGCCGCGCGCCGGGGCTCGCGTTCGTTCGGGTCAGACGCCGGCGGGCTCGCGCTCGGCCGCGGGCTCGCGGCGGCGCGACAGGAGGTCGTCCACGGAGAAGCGGCCGGGCCTGGCGAGGGCGAGCAGCAGCGCGACGGCGCCGAGGACGACCACGTACTCGTAGCCGCCCTTGTCGGCGAACAGGCCCTTGTCCATGTGGACGTACCAGAACGCGCCGGCCATGTCCGCGGCGAGCAGCAGGCCCGCGACGGGGACCAGGACGCCCGCGATGAGCGCGGCGCCCCCGATCAGCTCCACCCACGTGGCGAAGTGGGCGGACAGGCCCGGCAGCGGGATGCCCAGGCCGTCGAACATCTTGGTGACACCGGAATGCCCGACGTCGGTCAGCTTCTGCCAGCCGTGCGCGATGAAGATCACGCCGAGCGCGAGCCTGCCGATCAGCAGGCCCGCGTCGGGCAGGTAGGGGTACCGGCGAGCGGGGAGCATGGCTTCTCCTCTGATCGAAGGTTCAAATATGAACTAACTCGACGTTAGCAGACATGGTTCAAATCCGGACCATCTAGAATCCTCAGCGGCGGATCAGGCCAACTAGAATCACTTTCATGACCGACGACGCCGGCTCCCTCACCCCAAGGCAGCTGCGTGCCTGGATGGCCTTCCTGTCCGCCGGCCACCTGGTCGACCACGAGATCGAACGCCAGCTCAAGCGCGACGGCGGGCTGTCGCACCCCGAGTTCGAGGTGCTGGTCAAGCTGCGCGTGGCCGAGGGGCACCGGCTGCGCATGTCCGACCTGGCGCGTCAGGCGATGATCTCCAAGAGCCGGCTCACCTACCAGATCACCCAGCTGGAGCGGGCCGGGCTGGTCAAGCGCACCGGCTGCGAGTCCGACCGGCGCTCGGTGTGGGCCGAGCTGACCCCCGAGGGCGCCGCCGCGCTGGACAGGGTCCGCCCCGGCCACCGCCGGGTCGTCCGCGAGTCGCTGATCGAGGTGCTGACCCCGGAGGAGATCGACCTGCTCGGCGACGCGCTCACCCGCGTCGCCGACCGCCTCCGGGAGCGCTAAGGCCGTGTCCGGTCCGGCCTTGCGCGACTTCGGCGGCATCGTCGAGCGCTCGCCGTCCCGCGTCGTCCGTCCCGGGTCGGCGGACGAGGTCGCCGCGGCCGTCCGCGAGGCCGCCGGGCTGGGGCTGGAGGTCGTGCCGCGCGGCCTCGGCCACTCCACGTACGGCCAGTCCCTGACCGGCGGCGTCTCCCTCGACATGCGCGGCCTGGCCGGAGTCCGCGAGATCTCCGAAGGCGGGCACGCAAGCGCCGGGCAGGCGACCGGGGAGGGGTACGCGGTCGTCGGGGCCGGGACGACCTGGCGCGAGGTGCTGGAGGCCACGCTGCCGCACGGCCTCGCCCCGCCCGTGCTCACCGACTACCTCGACGTGACCGTCGGCGGGACGATCTCGGCGGGCGGCGTCGGCGGCGCCTCCCACGTGCACGGCACGCAGGCCGCGAACGTCCTCGCCCTAGGCGTCGTCGCGGGCGGCGGGCCCGTCACCTGCTCCCCCGCCGAGCGGCCCGGCCTGTTCGACGCGGTCCGCGGCGGCCTGGGCGCGCACGGCGTGATCACCTCGGCGACGCTGCGGCTCGTCCCGGTCCCCGGGCGGGTGCTGTGCTGCGAGATCCCGTGCCGGGACGCCGTCGGCCTGCTGCGCGTCCAGCGCGACGTCACGGCCGACCACCTCTCCGGGCAGGCCAAGCCGTCCGAGGACGGCTGGCGGTTCGAGGCCAAGGCCGTCCTGTACGCGGGCGACCCGCCGCCCGGGACCACCGAGGCCGAGGAGCTGCCCTTCCTCGACTTCGCCGACCGCATGCGCCCCGACGTCGAGGAGCTGGTCGCGCTCGGCGAGTGGGCGCGGCCGCACCCCTGGGGCATGGTCTTCCTGCCCGCGTCCCGCGCCGCCGAGGTCATCACCGCGACGCTCGCCGCGACGGCGCCCGCCGACCTCGGCCTGAGCGGCGTCGTCCTGATCAAGGCGCTGCGCGTCGGGCACGTCCCGATGCTCGCGGCGCCCGCCGATCCCGTGCTGTTCAGCGTCCTGCGGACGGCGTCCCCGGGCTGCGCGCCCGTCGCCGGCATGCTCGCCGCCAACCGGGCGCTGCTCGCCCGCGCCCGCGCCGCGGGCGGCACCCGCTACGCGGTCGACTCGACCCCCGATCAGCCGTTCACCGGGTAGGCGGCCTGGAAGGCCAGGCGGCGGTCCGCGCCGGCGGCGAGGCGGTCGCAGGCGTCGTCCAGGTCCATGAACGCCTGCCAGCGCTCGCGGCCCGAGGCGGCGGCCAGCGCGTCCACGACCCGCTTCTCCAGGCCCGGGACGCGCTTGGCCTTCCAGACCTTGTCGGCCAGGCTGACGAGGAGATCGTCGATGCCGATGTCCGGGCCGTCCCAGGACGCGTGGGTACGGGCGAACCGGGCGAGCCGCTCCTCCACGCCGTGCTCGCGGAGCAGGGCGTGCCCGGCATGCTCGTGCTCCGCGCCGGGGCCCGACAGCTCGCCGGGGTGGAGGGCCTTGCCGATGTCGTGGGTGGCCGCGCCGAACAGGACGGCCTCCGCATCCACGCCGAGGGACGGGTAGTGCTCGGCGGCCCAGGCGACGAGGTCGGCCGCCACGTCGTGGACGGCGCGCAGGTGCGCGGCCAGGCGCGGCGGGGCGCGCAGGTCCTCCAGCAGCCGGGCGGCCCGGTCCGGCAGCGGGCGGAGGCCGGGGTCGGTCAGGGCGCGGCGCAGCGCGGGGAGGGGCATTCCGGCACCGTAGTGCACGCGCTCGGCGGGCGAGGGCGAGGATCTCGGCGCCGGGGAGCCCGCCCGGCGGGGCTCAGGAGCCGAGGTAGCGCAGGACGGCCAGGACGCGGCGGCTGTACCCGGCGGCGTGCGACAGGTCGAGCTTGTCGAAGATCGCGTTGACGTGCTTCTCCACCGCGCTCTGCGAGATGTGCAGGTGCGCCGCGACGGAGGCGTTCGTGTGGCCCTGCGCCATGTGCCCGAGGACGTCCCGCTCGCGCGGCGTGAGACGGCTCAGCGGGTCCACGTGCGTGCTGCGGACGAGGAGCTGCCGCACCACCTCGGGGTCGAACGCGGCGCCGCCCGAGCCCACCCGGTCGAGGGCGTCCAGGAACTCGTCCACCTGCGCGACGCGGTCCTTCAGCAGGTAGCCGACGCCCTCCGTGTCGGCGGTGATCAGCTCGGTGGCGTAGCGCTTCTCCACGTACTGCGACAGCACGAGCACCCCGACCCCGGGCCAGCGCCGCCGGATCTCCAGCGCGGCCCGCAGCCCCTCGTCGGTGTGCGTGGGCGGCATGCGGACGTCCACGACCACCACGTCCGGCGGCCCGCCCGCCACCGCCGCGAGCAGCGCGCCGCCGTCGCCGACGGCCGCGGCGACGTCGTGGCCCTCCTCGGCCAGCAGCCGCACCAGGCCCTCGCGCAGCAGCGTCGAGTCCTCCGCCAGCATCACCCGCACGGCAGCATCACCCGCACGGCAGGTCCGCGCCGATCACGGTGGGGCCGCCGGGCGGGCTGTCCACGCCGAACGTCCCGTCCAGCGCCGCCACCCGCCGGGCCAGCCCCGCCAGGCCGCCGCCGGCCGGGTCGGCTCCCCCGCTCCCGTCGTCCTCGATCCGCACGGAGATCATCCTGCCGTACCTCGCGACCCGGACCTCGACGTGCCGCGCGCCCGAGTGCTTGGCGGCGTTCGTGACGGCCTCGCAGACCACGAAGTACGCCGCCGTCTCCACCGCGTGCGGCGGGCGGTCCGGGACGTCGTAGACGATCGCCACCGGCACCGGGGACCGCTCGGCCACCGTCTCCAGCGCGGCCCGCAGCCCCTCGCCGTCCAGCGCCGCCGGATACACCCGCCAGGTGACCTCCCGCAGGTCCTCAAGCGCCCGCTGGGACTCCTCGTGCGCCTGCCCCAGCAGCTCCGCCGCCCGCTCCGCGTCGCCCGCGCGGCGGGCCCGCCCGATCAGCATCCCGAGGGCCACGAGCCGCTGCTGGACGCCGTCGTGCAAATCCCGCTCGATGCGGCGGCGCTCGTCGTCCACCGCGTCCACCACCTCCGCGCGCGTGACCGACAGCTGGGTGATGCGGCGCTCGTACTCCTCCAGCGGGCTCGGGCCGAGGCAGCGCCGCGCCACGCCCCGCTCCAGCGCCACCACTCCGACCAGCCCCTGGACGGCGATGAACAGCATTACCACGGCGAACACGGCGGTGTAGAGGACGATCCACCAGGCCGGCGGGATGCCGTCCAGGTAGTCGCCGGTGATCCACCAGCTCGCCACCAGCGCGACCCCGGCCACCGCCCCGTAGGCGATCAGCAGCAGGATCACCCCGCCGAGCAGCCCCACGGGCACCCGCAGGACGAGGTACGCCAGCGCCCGCACCGGGCCGTACTCGGCCTCCCGGCTCCCGCCCAGGAACGCCGCGAGCCTGCGCCGCTCCAGCTCGGTCAGCCACTGCGCGCCGTCCGCGACGATCTTCGGCACCGCCAGCTGACCCCGCGAGAAGGCCAGCGAGTAGGCCATCAGCGGCGCCGCCACCGCGAGCAGCACCAGCTCCGCACCGGCGGTGGCCGCGCCCAGCGCCAGCCCGACCGCGGCACGCCACACCACGCCCGCGCCGCGGCGCCCCGGGGGAGGCGCCGCGGCGGGGCCGTCAGAGGATGCGGTCACGTTCGAGGTCTCTTGTCTCCATGGCCTCCGCCCGATGCGCGCCGGGTCCGGTTCCCGTCCGCCGTGACCTCACGATACGGACGGCGGCGAATGCCAGGGCCCCCAGGACCACCAGCGCGAGGACGACCTTGGAGTAGATCCCGACGTACTCCTCGACCGTCCGCCAGTTGTCGCCCAGCTCGTACCCGGCCAGCACGAACGCCGTGTTCCACAGCAGGCTGCCCAGCGTCGTGTAGAGCAGGAACGTCCCCATCCGCATCCGCTCCACCCCGGCCGGGACGGAGATCAGGCTGCGGAAGATCGGGATCATGCGGCCGAAGAACACCGCCTTCCCGCCGTGCCGGGCGAACCACGCCTCCGTCCGGTCCAGGTCCGAGAGCTTGACCAGCGGCAGCCGCGCGACCAGCCTGCGGATCCTGTCCCGGCCGATCAGGGCCCCGATCCCGTAGAGCGCCAGCGCCCCCACGACCGATCCCACCGTCGTCCACACCAGCGCGGCGAGCAGGCTCATCCGCCCCTGCGCCGCGGTGAACCCCGCCAGCGGCAGGATCACCTCGCTCGGCAGGGGCGGGAACAGGTTCTCCAGCGCGATCGCCAGGCCCGCGCCCGGCGCGCCCAGCCGGTCCATCAGGTCGGTGGCCCAGCCCGCGATGCCCCCGACCGGCTCGGTGCCCGACGTCGCCGACACCGCCATCTCCGTCATTCCGATCATGCTTGCAACGCTAGGAACCGGCCGGTCGCGCCACCATGGAGCGCACCGCCGACCCCAGCGGCCGCGCGCCACACCCCGTCCCTGCGGAAAACCACACCCCCCGGATCGGGGACGGCCTCACGAGCCTCGGACCGGGAGCGGCCCAGGGGACGGAGCGGCGGCGGAACGGGCCCGCGGGATCGCGGGAGCGTCCTCCGCGGCCTTGGAAGGCGGCGACGCCGGGCCTTCCGGAGTGTCCCGTCCGGCGAGGTAGACCGCGCGCTCCAGCTCGTCCTCGAAGGCGAGCACTATCATGTCCGGCTCCTCCGGACCGGGCCGGACCAGCAGGTACGGAAGGCCGCCGTGCTCGGCGAGGTAGGCGACACCGTCCTCGCCGTGCGCGTAGAGCCGGGCGCCGCGGAAGCGGGCGAGCACATCGTCGTACGGGGCGATCTCCTCGCGCATGCGCCCATTCCTCCACCCCCGCGTGTCGCGCCTGTTTCCGCCGAGTGAAGGGACGCCCAACTCCGTCCGACATCGCCTCCCGCCCCGTCCCGCCACACCCGCCTTCGTGCGTCCGTCGCGTCCACGGGCGGCCCG
>NZ_SMKU01000288.1 GCF_004349215.1 Actinomadura rubrisoli
GGGCGGGGGCTGGGGGACTGCTCATGGCCTCTGGCTCCTCGGGTCGGATCAGCGGGTCGGCTCGGGCAAAGCGAGCGGAGCGCTCCGCTCCGTCTGCTGAGAGTCTAGACAGGCGCGCCCCGGCGGGTCCAGCGGAGGCCGCATAGAATCTCCGCCATGGCCGAATCGCGCACAAGGCCGCCGGGCGGCCGGGGAGCCGAGGCCGACCGCAACGACCTGCGGGTGTTGATCGCGGCCGGCGAAGTGTTCACCACCCTGGGCTGGGACGCCCCTATCTCAGCGGTGGCCCGCAAGGCCGGGGTCGGGATGGGCAGCATCTACCGCCGCTATCCGAGCAAGGAGGCGCTGCTCCAGCAGATCTGCGTGAACGCCACCGAGCGCGCGGCGGACGAGGCCCGGTCGGCGCTGGAGGAGGAGGCCGACGCCTGGTCGGCGCTCCGGCACTTCATGCGGCGCATGGCCGAGGCCCGCATCTGCTCGCTGTTCGTGCTCACCGGCCGCGGCGCCGGCGACAGCGCGGTCCTGGAGAAGGCGTCCCGCCACCTGCACGAGGCCATCGCCGGCATCATCGAGCAGGCCCGCCGCGAGTCGGTCCTGCGGCCCGACGTGACCCCCGCCGACGTGTGCGTCCTGCTCAGCTACCTGCGCACGGTCCCGGTCGCCGGCCAGGACGCCCAGGCCGAGTTCCTGGACCGCTACCTGGAGATCATGCTGGCCGGGCTGCGCGCCCCCGCCGCCGGGACCGGGCCGCCCGCCCTGCCAGGAAGGCCGCCCGGCTGGAACGACCTGGACTTCGCCCCCGCCCGCCCGCTCTAGGGGCGCACGGCTCCCTCGAACCGTCCGGCACCGGCACCGGCGACAGGGAGGACCCCGCACGCCGCGGACGGCCTCCGGTCCCGGGGAAGGGCCCGCCGATCCGGTCGTCGGCCCAGAAGTCCTCAAGCTCCTGGACGCCGAGCTCGGCGACGGGAACCGGAGGCAGCTCCCTGCCCGTCCGGACGGCCCAGGTCGTGAACAGCGCTCGCGCCACCTCGCACCAGACGGCGTCGGGGTCGTCGAACCTCGGCAGTGAGGGCAGCATCGGCTGATGTTCCTCTCCGGGCGGATCGGCCGCCTTGTCAAGATCCTCGGTCATGAACGGCACGCGAGGGAGCCGATCCCCCAAACCTGGACGAACAGGAACGCCCCCAATGTCGATCTTGACATTCGGTGATGACCCAATGTCCTCAAGGGACGCGTCCGCTATTCGGGACAAGGGGTGCCTTCCTCCGGGTTGTGTGGATTTGTAACACAGGCGGCGCTGGTATGCCCTGCCGCCGGTATCGTTCGTCCGTGTCGGCCCCCGAGCGAGAAATGAGGACGCCAATGCCGGACGAGCGGAAGCGCATCGTCGATGCGTTCTCGCGGCACCTGGACGCGGCCTACCACCGAGCCGGGATTCGCAGTTACAGCGAGCTGGCGAAACGCTCGGAGAGGATCACGGCCGAGGCGGGCGCGGAGACCGGGCGGGTAACGCACGTGAGCCGATCGGCCGCATATACGATCCTCAGGGGAAAACGGGAGCGGCTTCCCTCGTGGGACCAGGTCGCGCAGCTCGTGCGCACGTTCCACGCGGAGGCGTCCGACCGGAACATCGACCCCGCCGTCGTGGGCACCATGGCGGAGTGGAAGGCCAGGTACGAGGCGGCCGCCACCGCGCTGCGCATGGAGGCGGCGCCGTCCGCCGCGCCGGTCCGGGTGCCGGCGCCCGCGGGCGCCGGTCCCGCGCCCTCCTCCGGCGGGCCCCAGACGTGGTGGCGCGACTACGCCGACGTCGTCCCCGCCTGGTTCGAGCGCCACCTGAACCACGAGCCGCTCTCCGACCGCATCACCTGCTACGAGACGTCCCGCGTGCCCGATCTGCTCCAGACGCGGCAGTACGCGGCCGAGGCGATACGGCTCCGGCACGGACGCGAGCCCGCGGACGTCATCGCCCGGCGCGTCGAGCTGAGGATGCTGCGCCGGCGGCATCTGGACCGGGCCGTCGGGCGGCCGCAGATGTGGGCGATCATCAACGAGGGCGCCCTGCGGGACCGCGCCGTGAGCAGGCCGGTGATGCGGGCCCAGCTCCGGCACCTCCTCGACCTCGGCCGCCACATCCACGTGCAGGTCGTCCCCGCCTCGCATCCGGCGCACGACGCGGCGGACGGCCCCATCACCATCCTGCGCTTCCGCTCGCTCCGCTTCCCCGACCACGTGTTCCTCGAACACGCCGACGGGGCCCTGTACCCCTGCGGCGAAGAGGACCGGGGGCATTACCTGCACGCGGTCCAGAAGCTCGCCCTCGCCGCCCTGCTCCCCCAGCCGTCAAGGGATCTGCTCCGCCGCATCGAGGCCGAGATCTGAGGCGCGCGGACCGCCTCGGCGGCCGGGGTTGCCCGGCTCCACCGGGAAACACAGTATGGGCTGAGCATCCGCGCCCAGAAACGCCGGTGGAGGCCACGTGAACGACGATAACGAGTTCTTCAGCAGAGCCGAAAAGGAGCACGCCGCCGGAATCGACACCTCCGTGCCGCATTCGGCCCGGATCTGGAACTACTGGCTCGGCGGTAAGGACAATTTCCCCGTCGACCGGGCCGCGGGAGACCACTACGTCCAGACCTTTCCCGGAATCGTCGACGTGGCGCGCCTGACCCGCCACTTCCTGAAGCGCTCCATCCGGTACCTGGTGGTCGAGGCCGGGATACGGCAGTTCCTGGACGTGGGGACGGGCCTGCCCACCGTCGACAACACCCACGAGGTCGCCCAGGGCCTCGTGCCCGAGGCCCGCGTGGTCTATGTCGACAACGACCCTCTCGTGCTGGTCCACGCCCACGTCCTGCTCACCAGCACGCCGGAGGGCGCCACCGACTACGTCGAGGCGGACATGCACGACCCGGCCGCGATCCTGGCGGGCGCCGCGCGCACCCTGGACCTCGCACAGCCCGTCGGCCTGACCTTCATGGGCGTCCTCGGCCATGTCCAGGACGACGACGCGGCCGTCGCCATCGTCGCCCGGCTCATGGACGGCCTCGCACCGGGCAGCCACCTGGTCGTCTGCGACGGGACCGAGGTCGTCTCGGTGGAGAACGCCGAAGCGCAGCGCGACTACGACGAGGGCGGATCCGTCCCGTACAAGATCCGGACGCTGGACCAGGTCCGCCGCTTCTTCACCGGCCTGGACCTTCTGGAGCCCGGGGTCGTCCCGTGCCTCGACTGGCGCCCTGAGGTCGGCCTTGTCGGCGCGCCGCCCCCCGCCCAGCCGCTGGCCGGAATCGCGGCGAAGTGGTGAAGAGGTGACGAGGCGAATCGACAACACCCCCTTGCACCTGCCATAGTTTGCTTGCAGGTGCAAGGGGGACGAATGAACCTCGCCGAGCCCACCGGGGACGACCTGGTGGCGGTGCTGGCGGCGCTGGCCAATCCGCAGCGGCTGCGCGTCATCGCGGCGCTCGCGGACCGGCGCGACTACGTGAGCAGCCTCGCCCGCGAGCTGGGGATCAGCCGCCCCCTGCTCCAGATCCACCTGCGCAAGCTCGAAGCGGCCGGGCTGGTGTCCGCCACCGTCGAGGTCTCGGAGGACGGAAAGGCCATGAAGTTCTACGAGGTGACGCCGTTCACCCTCACGCTGACGCCCGAGCTGGTCCGCACCGCGGCGAAGACGGTCACCGTCGCGGACCGGGCCAGGCCATGAGCGACGACACGGCGGGCGCCGTCTGGGGTCTCGGAGGGATGGCCCTGCTCATCATCGTGTTCGCGCTGGTCCTGTGGGCGGGCGTCGCGGTGTGGCGGGCCAAGGCCGCGCTGGGCCGCGAGCAGGAGTACCGGCGGCTGGCCGACCGGGCCACCGCCGCCCAGGAGGAGACCGCGCGGAGGCTGGACGAGCTCGACGCGCAGCTCGCGTCCGTCCGGCGGCGGCTGGAGACGATCGAGGTGATCCTCAAAGAGGTCGAGTGAGGCGGCGGGCCGCCGAGCGCCAACTCGGGCGGCCCGCCAGGAAGCGCACTCACGCCCGCGGGCGTGTCCTAGACGTACGCAGTCCACCCGAAAGGAGAGCAGCTCATGCTGCTCGAACGCAAGTCGGCCCGCGACCGCGCGGGCCGGGCGGCCGCCCCGTGACCGCGGTGCGGCTCGACTCGGTGTGCAAGACCTTCGGCAACGGCAAATCCCTCCGCAACGGCAGGTCCTCCGGCAACGGGGTGGCGGCGCTGGGCGGGGTCACCCTCGGCTTCGCGGCGGGCTCGTTCACCGCCGTGATGGGGCCGTCGGGATCGGGCAAGTCGACCCTCCTGCAGTGCGCCGCGGGCCTGACCCGTCCTACCGGCGGCACCGTGACGCTGGACGGGATCGAGCTGTCCGCCATGCCGGAGAAGGCGCTCACCAGGCTCCGCCGCGACCGGATCGGGTTCGTGTTCCAGTCGTTCAACCTGCTGCCGTCGCTGACGGCGGAGCAGAACGTGATGCTCCCCCTCAAGCTCGCGGGCCGCCGGACCGACCGGGCGCGCATCGCCGCCGTGCTCGCGGACGTCGGCCTCGCCGACCGGGCCCGGCACCGTCCCGGCGAGCTGTCCGGCGGGCAGCAGCAGCGCGTGGCGATCGCCCGCGCCCTGGTGACGCGGCCGGCGGTGCTGTTCGCCGACGAGCCGACCGGCGCGCTGGACACCGCGGCCTCCCGGGAGATGCTCGCCCTGCTGCGCGGCCTCGCCGACGACGGGCAGACGATCGTCATGGTCACCCATGACCCGGTCGCCGCCGCCCACGCCGATCTGGTGGTGTTCCTCGCCGACGGCAGGGTGGCGGGCGAGCTGCGCGACCCGTCCGCCGAGGCGGTCGCCGCCCGCATGACGGGCATGGCGGCATGCTGAGGGTCGCCTGGTGGACGCTGCGGGCCCGCTGGGCGGGCTTCGCCGGGTCCTTCGCCGCGCTGGCGCTCGGGGTCGGGCTCGTGGCGACGATGGGCCTGGTCCTGGCGGCGGCGTCGGGTACCCCGGAGCGCGGCCCGCAGCGGTACGCGGCGGCGCCCGCCGTGGTGCGCGGCGACTCCCGGCTGACCGTCCCGACCCCTCACGGCCCGGCGAGCCGGACGCTGGAGTCCGCCAGGCCGGTGCCGGACGCGCTGGCCGCCGAGGTGGCCCGCACCGGACGGACCGTCAAGGACCGCGTCTTCCTCGCCGCCCTGGCCGGGACGGGCGGCGACGGCGACCTGCCCCAGGTGGGACGGCCCTGGCCGGCCGCGGCCGCCGCGCCGTACACCCTCGTCGCGGGACGCGCGCCGGCCCGCGACGGCGAGATCGTCGTGGGCGGCGGGGCCCGTCCCGGCAGTCATGTCACCGTCCTCACCGCGGGACGCCCGCATGACTATCTGGTCACGGGTGTCGCGCGCCCGGCCGGGCCGCGGTTCGAGGCACCGGTCTTCTTCACGGGCGCCGAGGCCGCCCGGCTCTCGCCCGCCGTGGACGCGCTGATCGCCTACGGCCCGCCGGACGCGGTCCGCGAGGCCGTCTCCGGGCGGGCCGAGGTGCTGACCGGCGGTGCCAGGCGCCGCGCGGACCCCGAGCCCGGCCGGGACCGGAAGGTGCTCGCCAACATCCAGGTCACGCTGGGGATCGCGGCGGGCGTCGCCGGTTTCGTCGCCGTGTTCATCGTCGCGTCCACGTTCGCGTTCGGGGTGGCGCAGCGGCGCCGGGAGTTCGCGCTGCTGCGCATGGTCGGGTCCACGCCCCGCCAGGTCCGCCGGATGGTGTTCGCCGAGGCATGGCTGGTCGCGGTGGCGGGCGGCGCGGCGGGGTGCGCTATCGCGCCGCCGCTGGCGCCCCGGCTGGCGGACTGGATGATCGCCCGGGAGATGGCGCCGCCCTGGTTCACCGTCCCCCTCTCCCCCTGGCCGCTGGTCATCGCGTTCGCGGGCGGGCTGGTGGTGGCCATGTCCGGGGTGCAGGCCGCGTCGTGGCGCGCCGGCCGGGTGCGTCCCACCGAGGCGCTCGGCGAGGCGGCCGCCGACCGCAGGGCGATGACCCCGGCGCGGTGGCTGGCCGGTGCCGGGCTGCTCGGCGGCGGGCTCGTGACGCTCGTCTCCATCGCCGCCACCGACCCGGTGAGCGCGGCGAACCGCAAGTCGTTCACGCCCGTCGTGATGATGCTCGTGGGCGGCTTCGCCCTGCTCGCCCCGGTGATCGTCCGGCCGGTCGCGCGCCTGGTCTCCTGGCCGCTGGCCCGCGGCGGCGGCGCCGGGGGCATGCTGGTCAGGCAGAACGCGCTCACCGCCGTCCGGCGCACCGCCGCCACCGCGGCGCCCGTCCTGATCGCCGCCGGGTTCACCGCCGCGATGCTCGGCGCGTCCTCGACGATCTCGGCGACGCAGGGCGCCCGGCTCCGCGACCGGCTGACCGCCGACCTCATCGTCACCGCGCGGGACGCGCCGGCCCTCGGGCAGGACGTCGTACGGAGGCTGCGGGCCGTCCCGGGCGTGGAGGCCACCCCGCTGGCCTCCACGACGATGTACACGACGGGCGACGGGTCCGCGCTCCCCGAACTCGACGTCCAGACCGCCGACCTTGACGTCCTGCCCCGGGTGCTCGACCTGCCGGTGGCCTCCGGCTCCCTGACCGGCCTGGGCGACGGCGACATCGTCGTCACCGAGGACGCCGAGCACCGGGCCGGCGAGCGGATCCGCGCCTGGCGGGCGGACGGCACCCCGGTCTCGCTGCGGGTGGCCGCCGTCCTCAAGGACGGCTCGGTCGGCGCCGACGCCTACGCCGCCCCGGCGCAGGCCCCCCGCGCCCTGCCCGGCCAGGTCCTCGTCCGCTTCCGGCCGGGAACGGACGCCAACACCGTCGGCGCCGCCGTCCGCGCGGCGGTCCGGGGCACGGACGCCAGGATCGTCCCGGCGGCGGGCTGGGCGAGCGCGATCGAGGGCGAGCAGCAGCACAACGGGCGCCTGGGCATGCGGATCGTCCTCGGGCTGAGCGTCCTGTACTGCGCCATCGCCATCGCCAACACGCTGGTCATGTCCACCCTCGCGCGCCGCCGCGAGCTGGCGCTGATGCGGCTGTCGGGCGCGACGAAGGGGCAGGTGCTGCTGACCGTCGCCGCCGAGTGCGTCCTGTCGGTCGCGGTCGGCCTGGTCCTCGCGGCCGCCGCGGCGGCGGTCGGCCTTCTCGGCCTCCTGGCCGCGCTCCAGCGGCTGCCCGGCGGCGCGACTCCGTCCGTCCCCTTCGCCGCCATCGGCGAGGTCGCCGCGGCCTGCGCCGCGGTCGCCGTGCTGGCGGCGGTGCTCTCCGCCCGCTTCGCGCTGCGTCCGCCCCCCATCGACCTGGCGGCCGCCCGCGAATAGCGAACGCTCATCCGGCCAGGACCCGGTGCTGGACGGCGTCCAGGTCGGCGTCCGCCTCCGGGGGCGGCGCCGCGTCCGGGACCAGGTCCTCCAGGTGGTGCAGCGGGCGGTGGCGGAGGCCGAGCAGGCCCCAGGCCACGAGGAAGACCCCGCTGCCCAGCAGGACGGCCGCCGCGCCGCGTCCGGGCCCGGAGGTGTGCGGCTGGGCCCAGTCGGCGAGCGATCCGGCGCACAGGAAGCCCAGCGGCTGCATGGCGGTGGCGAGCATGATGTTGATGGCCATCACCCGGCCCTGGAGCTCCGGGCCGACCTTGACCTGGATGATCGACAGCCAGTGGGCGTTGCCGATGCTCATGCAGGCCAGGCGCAGGAACAGCCCCCCGGCCACCAGCCCGAGCACGGGCCAGGCCCCCATGAGGACGACGCCGACCCCGGAGCCCGCGACGAAGCCGATCATGCCGGTCGCGCGGCGGCGGGTGCCGCCCCAGACGAGCACCAGCACGGTTCCGGCGGCGGCGCCGAGGCCGCCGACGGCCGTGACCACGCCCAGGGACGCAGGAGAGCCGATGGCCAGGACGACCGGAGTGATCAGGACCCACATCATGGCGGTGCAGAAGTTGACCACGGCGAAATAGCCCGCCATCAGCAGCAGGGGCCTGCGGTGCCGCAGGAACCGCCATCCCCCCGCCAGCGCCGCGCCGAAGGTCTCCTCGCGCCGGTGGAACAGGCGGTCGGGGAACCGCACCAGGACCAGGGTGGCCACCCCGAGGACGAACGAGACGACGTCGAACGCCACCACCCAGGAGAGGCCGACCAGCCCGATCAGCGCGCCGCCGGCCAGCGGCGCGACCACGGTGCCGATGCCGAACCCGGCGTTGGCGAGCGCGTTCGCCTGCGGGAGGTAGGGCTTGGGCACGAGCTGGGCGATCGCGGCCAGGTACGCGGGCTCGCGGAACGCGGTCACCATCGAGGTCAGCCCCACGATCAGGCACACGTTCCACAGCGCCAGCCCGTCCGCCGCCAGGAGGACGACCAGCGCGGCCATCGCCGCGCCCGCGACCGCGTCGCAGGCGAGCATGACCCGCCGCCGGTCGATCCGGTCGGCGATGGCGCCGCCGAGCGGGCCGAGGACGACGGCCGGGATCTGCGCCAGCATCACCACCAGGGCCAGGTCGATGATCCGGCCGCTGCGCTGGTAGGCCCACACGCCGAGCGCGAACGAGCTGAGCGCGTTGCCGACCGCCGAGACGAACTGCCCGGCGGCGACCGTGTAGAACGGCCGCAGCCCGGTTCCCTCGTCCCGGGGCACCGGATCGGGCAGCCGTCCGGCCGTCCAGCGGCGGACGTGCCCGATCAGGACGGCGGCGAGCGGCTCGGCCTGGTGGCGCAGGAAGTAGTGCCCGGCGCGGGGCAGCACCGCCAGGTCGACGCGGGGCGCGAACACCGCCCACTCGGCGTACCGCTCCTGGTGGAGCTCGGTCGCCCGGTCCCGCTCCCCGACCAGGCAGAGGATCGGGGCACGGAGGGGCGGCCCGGGGTCGGCCAGCTCGCCGCCGAACCAGGCGCGGGCCTGCTCGGCATCGTGCCGCATGGCGCGCACGGCGGCGGTCTTGGCGGCCTCGTCCATGTCGTCCAGCAGGCCGCCGGTCGCGCGCAGCGCGTCCCGGAACATCCGGTCGGACACCCAGCGGTCGCCGCGGAAGAGCCGCCGGGCCAGGCCGGGCAGCCGCGCGGCCGGGAAGCTGCCCGCCGCGACGACGCCGAGCACCGGCACGCCGTCCGCCTCCAGCCGCCGCGCCAGGGCGACCGCGGGCGCCGAGCCCACGCAGTGCCCGTACACGACGACCGGGCCGGACGCGGCGGACGCCACCTCCGGGGCGAGCAGGTCCACCAGGTCGGCGACCGGCAGCGGGGCCTCGCCGGGCCTGGCCGGGTCGTGGCCGGGCAGCTCGACCGCCAGCACCTCCGCCCGGTCGCCCAGCGCCCGGGCCAGGGGGTGGTACACCGCCGCCGAGCCGCCGCCGTAGGGGACGCAGACCAGGGTGAACTCGCTCTGCCGCCCGCCGCCCAGCCGGTGCAGCAGGCCCGCGCAGCCGCTCTGGCCGCCACCGTCGCCGAGGAACGCGGCCAGCCCGGCGACCGTGGGGCGGGTGAACAGGTCGATCACGCGGACGCCGCCGCCGATGGCCTTCACCGCCCGCACCGCGGCGAACGAGTCGCCGCCCAGGGCGAAGAAGTCGTCGTCCGCGCCGACCCCCTCCACCTCCAGCACCGACGAGAACGCCTCCGCGACGAGCCGCTCGGCCGGTCCGTCCGCCGGGCGGGAGCGCGCGGTCTCGGCGCGCGGCTCGGGCAGGGCGGCGCGGTCGATCTTGCCGTTCGGGTTGAGCGGGAGCCGGTCCAGCGGGACGAGCTGGGCGGGCACCATGTAATCGGGCAGCCGTTCCCGCAGCGCCGACCGCACCTGCGAGACGTCCACGGTGGACGGGGTGAGCCAGGCGGTCAGCCGCCGGGACCGTCCCTCGCCCACGGGCAGCACCACCGCCTCGTCCACCCCCGGCACGGCCCGCAGCGCGGCGACGACCTCGCCCAGCTCCACCCGGTAGCCGCGGATCTTGACCTGGTCGTCGACCCGGCCGCGGAACTCCACCGTGCCTTCGGCGCTCACGCGCAGCAGGTCACCGCTGCGGTAGCAGCGCCCCCGCCCGGTGATCGGGTCGGGCACGAACCGCTCGGCGGTCAGCTCGCCCAGGCCGAGGTAGCCGCGGGTGACGCCCGGCCCGCCCACGATCAGCTCGCCGGGCACCCCCGGCGGCACCGGACGCAGCGCGGCGTCCACCAGGTGCCCGTACACGCCGGGCAGCGGACGGCCCAGCGGGACGATCCCCGTCCTGCGTTCGGGCGGGATCTCGGCGGTGTCGCACACCAGGCAGATCATCGTGGACTCGGTGTGCCCGTAGTGGCTCTGGATCCGCAGGCCCGGCCTGGCCGCGCGGGCCCGCTCGACCAGGTCCCAGGGGCACGCCTCCCCGGCCAGGACCAGCAGCGTGCGCGGCAGGACCGAGGGCAGGTCGCCGCCGGAGGCCAGGAGCTCCAGGTGGCTCGGCACGCACTTGACCACGTCCACGGCGTGGGCGCGCAGGTAGCCGGCGAACGCGGCGGGGTCCATCGCGGTCTCGCGGGCGACCAGGTGCACCGTGCCGCCGGTGGTCAGGGCGCCGAAGACGCAGGTGAGCCCGAAGTCGGCGGCGGGCGTCGACACCACGGCGTAGGAGCCGCCGGGCACGCCGAGGGTCGGCAGCACACCGGCCAGGTAGCCGGTCACGCTGCGGTGCTCCACCGCGACGGCCTTCGGCGTGCCGGTGGAGCCCGAGGTGAAGATGACGTGGTGCAGGTGGTCGGGGCGCACCGGGACGTCCGGCCGTCCGGCGGGCGGCAGCGCGCCCGGGTCCAGCGCCAGCAGCCCCTCGGGCAGCCGGTCGGCGAACTCCGGAGCCGCCACCACGACCCGCACCCCGGCGGCGGCGAGCATGGTGCGGATGCGCGCCCGCGGATAGGCCGGGTCGAGCGGCAGGTAGCCGGCCCCGGCCTTCTCGATCCCGAACAGCGCGCAGGCCAGGTCCGCGCCGGGCTCCAGGAGCACGCCGACCGGCTCGTCCGGGACGGCCCCCGCGGCGAGCAGGCCGCCCGCGATCCGGTTGGCGCTGTCCTCCAGCTCGGCGTAGGTGAGGCTCCGGTCGGCGCCCACCACGGCCGGGGCGTCCGGGGTCTCGTCCACCCAGCGCTCGATCAGCCGGTGCACGGGCAGGCCGGACGGCGCCGCCGGCGGGCCCGTGAGGATCGGCCCGGTCACCGGTTCGAGCGGCACCGCGCCGACCGGTGCGTCCAGATCGTCCAGCATCCCTTCCAGCAGCGACAGGTACCAGCGGACGAACCGGGCCGCCGTGGCGGGCTCGAACAGGTCGGTTCTGAACGTCAGCCCGCCTTGCAGCGGCGTCCCGGGACCGGCGTCCACCACGTGCCAGTTGAGGTCGAACTTGGTGCTGTCCTCGGCAAGCCGCAGCTCCTCCACGTCCAGGCCGCTCAATCGCGGCCGCGGCGGGGCGGGGTAGCAGTTCAGCAGCACCTGGAACAGCGGGGTCGCGGCCAGGTTCCGCTCCGGGCCCAGCCGCTCCACCACCTGCTCGAACGGGGTGTGGGCGCGGGTGAGCGCGCCGATGGCGGCCTGCCGCGTCCGCTCCAGCACCTGCCGTCCGGTCGGGTCGCCCGACAGGTCGGCCCGCACCACGACGGTGTTGAGGAAGCACCCCACCACCGCCTCGGTACCGGGGTGGTCCCGGCCGGTCACCGGCACGCCCACGGCGATGTCGGCACTTCGGGAAAGCCGGGCCAGCAGCGCCTGCAAACCGGCCATCAGCACGATGAACGGCGTGGCGCGGTGCGCGGCGGCCACGCCCCGGATCCGCTCGCTGAGCGCGGCGGGCACGTCCAGCCCGACCGCGCCGCCGGTCGCGGCGGCGATGGGCGGGCGTGGCCGGTCGGTCGGCAGGTCCAGCACCGGCGGCAGCCCGGCCAGGGTCTGCTCCCACCAGTCCAGCCCGCCGGCGTCCTCGACCGGGGCGACCTGCGAGTACTGGAGGGGCGGCGGATCCAGCGGGGCGCGCAGGCCGAGCCGCGCCGCGTACAGCTCGGACAGCTCGCGCTGGAGCAGCCCCCGGGTCCAGACGTCGGTGGCGATGTGGTGGAAGGTGAGCGCCAGCACATGCCGGTCGCCGCCCTCGGCGAACAGCGCCGCCCGCATCGGCGGCTCGGCGTCCAGCGCGAACGGACACGCCAGCTCCTCCTCCGGCGAGCCG
>NZ_SMKU01000289.1 GCF_004349215.1 Actinomadura rubrisoli
GGTGACCGCCGGGGGCGCCGGGACGAGGGGTGCCAGGGCGGCGAAGGCGAGGGGCATCCGCCCCCATGAGCCTCTCGGCGCGGAGGTCCCGGCGGGTTACGGTAGGGCGAGGACGGCCCGGTGGGGCCGGCACCAGGGAGGTATTCCCGCGATGCCCTCGATCGGGGCCGGCTCGTCCGGCCAGCTCACCGCCTTGTCACCGATCAGGCTGGAGTTCGCCCAGAAGGCGTTCATCGTGGCCCGCGGCAGCCTGCTGCTGGTCCGCAAGTCCATGAGCGACCCGTTCCACCCCGGCCGCTGGGAGGTCCCCGGCGGGCGCCTGGAGGTGGAGGGCGACCTGGACCTGGACGACCACCTGCGCCGCGAGGTCTGGGAGGAGGTCGGCCTCAAGATCGATCCGGGGCCGCCGTTCCACCAGTGGCAGTGGTACATGCCCGACCGGGCGCCGGGCTTCGGCAGCGGGCGGGTGCCCGTGGTCGGGCAGGTGCGGGTGGTGGCGACGGCCCGCCGCTGCCGTCCGGTGACGCTGGACGCCAGCCTCGACAACCAGGAGGCGGGCGACCATCTCGCCGAGTGCGCCTGGGTGCCGCTGGACGACGTCGAAGGCTACGAGCTGATCCCGAGCCTGCGTCCGGTGATGCGGGCGTTCCTGTCCCTGCCCGGCTGAGCCGGCGGCCGGACGCCATGGACGCCGCCGCCTCCGCCCGCTCGCCGGTGCGGTGGCCCGGCCTGGACGGGGCGGACGAGCGCCGCTTCTCCCTGTTCGTCGTCGGGGACGTGCGGATCGAGGCCCGCGCCTCGCTGCCCGGCGTGCGGTTCACCGACCTCACCGCCGACCGCCTCGCCTACGCCCCGGCGCGGGCCGTGGTCGCGGGCACGGCCGTCAACCTGGCCCGGCACGCGACGGGCTACTTCCGCCGGGTGAGCGTCCTGGCCAAGATCGGGGACGACGACTTCACGCCGGTGATCCGGCGCGAGCTGCGGCGGATCGGTGTCCGCGACCGGCTGCTCGTCGAGGCGGGCACCGCGAACGGGGTCACGATCATGCTGCGGGACGGCCCAGACCGGTCCGGCCGTCCGGACGGCGCCGGGCCGGGCGTCCGGCTGCTCGTGGCGGAGGAGGACGCGCCGGGGCGGCGCCTGACCGAGTCGGAGGTCCGCGCGGCCGCCGCCGGGATCCGCCGCGCGGACGCGCTGTTCGCCGACGGGTACGCGCTGCTGGCCCCGGCGTCGCGGGCGGCGCTGCACGCGGCGGCGCGGGTCGCGCGCGAGGCGGGCACCCTGGTCGCCTTCGACCTGGTCCCGCACGACATCGACGCGCGCCTCCCGGCGATCGACGTGCTGCCGGCGCTGGCGGTCGCCGACGTCGTCATCTCCGAGGCGCCCACGCTGGCGCGGGTGCTCGGCCTCCCGGTGCCGGTCGGCGCCGGGCAGGTGCGGGACCTGCTGCCCGCGCTCGACCGCGCGGTCCCCGGGCGTCCGCTGTGGCTGCTGCGGTTCGGGGCCACGTCGCTTGAGCACGTGCTGGCGCACCGGCGGGAGCGCCTGCTGATGGAGTACCCGACCGGATACGGCGCGGACGTGGAGCGCACGGGGTTCGGCGACCGGCTGGCCTCGGGCGAGCTCTACTGGTGGCTGTCGGCGCGCTGACCGTCGCCGGGGACGGTCGCCATGGCCCGGCGGACGGCCTGGACGGTGCGCAGGAAGCGCGACCGGCTCTCCGGAAGCCCGAACATCTCCTGCCAGCGCCAGATCCCGCCGCGCCCGGCCCCGCTCCCGCTGTGTCCGTTCTCACCGTGTCCGTTCTCGCCGTGTCCGGTCCCGTTCCGTCCGGCGGCCATGACGGCCCAGCGGAGGAACTGGCTCCGCACGCCGTCACCGGGATGGACGGTCGCCGATCCCGCCTCCTCGATGAGGAGGTAGGAGCGTCCCGTCCGAAAGCAGGCCCGCAGGGCGGCGTGGTCGGCGGGTGCGCCCGGACGGCCGCGCTCCTCCACGACGCCACGCAGTCCAAGGGTGCCGGGCAGGAAGTGCCAGTGCGCGTGGTCGATGCACGCGCCTCCGCCTTGGGAGCTTCCCGGGCCGTGCTCGAACAGCAGTAGCTCGTCACTGCCGTATGCCTCCCGGTAGAGGCGGGCGACGCGGTCCCTCCACAAGCGCGCCCGGGTCCACATGCCCTCGCCGAACTCCCCGGCGCACTGGTGGTGCTCCCGCGTCACCAGGAGCAGGTGCCCCTCCGCGAGCGGCGCCACGTCCGGCATCAGGAGGAAGTCGCCGTCGCGCGCGAGCACGGCAGCCTCGCCCGGCAGGTCCGCCATGTGGTTGAACCGGTATCGCAGGGGCGGGCACAGGACGCACTCGTGACCGGGCTCGTTCCGTGTCGATGGCTCGGCCAACCGTCCTCCAGCACCGCGGGCCGCACGGGGGCTCCCGGCTTCCAGCGTGCCCGGTGCCGGTGGCCAGAGATCCGTACGGGCGCGGATAGAGCCATGGAACCCGCGGGGTACAAAGCCTGGCCGAATGGGAACAAAGAGGGAAGAAGGCGACATGATGCACCAAACCCCTCAACGCCCCGCACCGGCGCCCCGCGCCGCCCCTCCCGCCGCCGGCTCCGTGATCGACCTGGCCGTCCTCGCGACGCGGCTGGAGGAGTCCCTCGACGTCCTGCGCGACACCTACGCGCCCGCCCTCGGCACCGGCGGCGGCTGGTACCACGAGCTCACCCGGCCCGAGCCCGGCACGACCGCGACCGCGCTCGGGCTGCTGGCGTTCGTGGAGGCCGGACGCCCGTTCGAGTACTTCGACGAGGGCCTGGCGTTCCTCGCGGCCCGCCAGACCGCCTCCGCCGACGCGCTGCGCGACGGCGGCTGGGCCACCAAGACCAGCCTCGGCATGCCCGTCGTGGAGGCCACCGGCTGGATCGCTCGCTTCCTCGCCCGCGCCCGCTGCGACCTGCGCGAGGACGCCCCCGACCTCAGGCGCGCCTACCGGTGGCTGCTGCACAACCAGAACCCCGACGGCGGCTGGGGCTCGCTGCACGGCTGCCCGTCCCGGGTCTGGCTGACGTGCCTGGCGCTGCGCGCGCTGAGCCAGCTCAACCCCTACGACCCCGCCGTCGACCGCGGCGTGGAGTGGCTGACCGCCGACCGGACCGCGCACCGCCCGGCGTGGGGCCCGACCCCGTCCGCCGCGCCGACCGTCACGCACACCGCGTTCGCGCTCGTGACCCTGGCCGAGGCGCGCCCCGACCTGAAGACCGAGCGGCTGCTGGACGCCTACGACTGGCTGCTGGGCCACCTCGACCCCGACGACGGCCACACCTGGATCGAGACCTACGACGTCTCGCCCCACGGCGCGGGCTCCAAGCCCGTGTGGCGGCTCGCGCTCTGGCACTACGGGCTGCCGATCGCGCTCACCGCGCTGCTGCGGGACCCGCGCGGCCCGCACGGCCCCACCGTCGCCCGCGTGTTCCGGACCCTGGTGCGCGGCGAGATCACCGACCCGCGCTGGACCGGCTACCCGGGCAGCGGCCGCACCTCGCTGTGGACGCTGTGGTGGCGGCTGGAGACGCTGATCGCGCTCACCCGCGTCCCGCTCGCCGGGAACGCCGACGTCCTGCACTGGCTGCCGGACGCCACGGTCGTGCAGCGGGCCCACGCGCGGGAGCGCCCGCTGACGGACCTGCTCCCGCACCGGCGCCGCCTGGAGCCGGTGCGGCTCGTCCGGCGGCACTGGTCGGCGTTCCTGCTGGGCCTGGTGTGCGTCGCCAGCGCCGTCGGCGTGACGCTCGGAGTGTGGGGCTGGCGGGACTTCTGGCTGAGCGTGATCCTGCCGATCATCCTCACCAGCGTGGACGAGTCGGTGAAGCGGCGCCGCGGCCCGCGCGACCCGCCGCCCGCCCCTCCCTGACCAACGACCTGACCACCGGCCTGGGACGATCGGGCCGCGGGTCAGCCGCGGCGGGCCAGCTCCGCCTCACCGGCGGCGCGCATGGCCCCGACCGGCACGTCCTCGCGCCCGGTCATCAGCGCCACCTGCCGCACGGCCTGGTGCAGCAGCATCTCGAAGCCGCCCACGACGGTGCCGCCCGCGCCCTGGACCGCCGCCGCGAGCGCCGTGGGCCACGGCGCGTACACGACGTCGAACAGCGCCGCCCCCGACGCCGCGACCGGCTCGGCGAACGCGTCCGCCGCCCGTCCCGGCAGGGTGGAGACCACCAGCTCCGCGGGCAGGTGCTCGGCCACCCGGTCGAGCGCGACGGTCCGGACCGCGAGCCCGAACCGCTCCCCCACCTCGGCGGCGCCGGCGGCGCGCCCGGGGGCGCGCACCGCGAGCACCGCCTCGTCCAGCCCTAGCCCGGCGAGCGCGGCCAGCGCCGAGGCCGCCGTGGCGCCGCCCCCCAGCACCAGCGCGGACGCGGGCGCCGTGAGACCGGCCTCCGCCAGCGCGGTGGCGATGCCGTGCACGTCGGTGTTGTCGCCGTGCCGCCGCCCGTCCCGCAGGACGATCGTGTTGGCCCCGCCGGCCTTCACCGCCAGCTCCGACACCGAGTCCGCCAGCTTCAGCGCGACCCGCTTGAGCGGCATCGTCAGCGACAGCCCGGCCCACTCGGGGCCGAGCCCGTCCAGCAGCGCCCCCAGCCCGTCCTCGCCGCACTCGATCGCGTCGTAGGACCACGCGTCCAGGCCCATCGCCGCGTACGCCGCCCGGTGCAGCACCGGCGACAGCGAATGCGCGATCGGCGAGCCCAGCACCGCCGCCCGCCGGCCCGTGTCGCCCACCTGGTCTCTCCTCGTCCTGAGAACGGACCGGCGCGGCGGAGACCCCGCCGCGCCGGTCCACGTGTCCGCGTCAGTTGCCCGGGTGCGCCCGCTGCCAGGCGCGGAACCGCTTCTCCATGTCCCGCCGCTCCGCCTCGGTCGTGCCGAACTCGGTGATCTTGTTGGTCGGGTCGGTGGCGGTGAAGTACAGCCACGTCCCCTCCTTCGGCGACACCGCGGCCTCGATCGCCTCGGGGCCCGGGTTGCAGATCGGCCCCGGTGGCAGCCCCTTGTGCGTGTAGGTGTTGTACGGCGAGTCGACCTTGAGGTCCTGGTTCGTCACCGTGAGGGTGCGCTTGTTGAGCGCGTACAGCACCGTCGTGTCGAACTGGAGCGCCATCCCCTTCGCGATCCGGTTGTAGATCACCCGGGAGATCTTGGGCAGGTCGCTGGGCTTGCCGCCCTCCGCCTGGACGAGGCTCGCCAGCGTCAGCACCGTCACCGGGGTCATGTTCGCCTCGCGCGCCTTGCCGACCAGGTCGACGGACTCGGCCTCCTTGGTGAACCGCTCGACCATCTGCTGGAGGATCTGCTTCGCCGAGCCGTTGGGGTCCAGGTCGTAGCGGCCGGGGTACAGGTACCCCTCGATCCTGCCCTTGGCATAGGACGGCAAGCCGAGGTCCTGCGTGCTCTTGGCGGCCGCCTGGAAGTCCCTGAGCGGGATCCCGGTCTTCTTCGCCAGCAGCTCCAGGATCTCCACCGCCCGCCGGCCCTCCGGGATGGTGATCTGGGTGCCCGCCCGCGACTTCGGGTCCAGCAGCAGCGCCATCGCCGCCGACGACGACATCTTCAGCCGCATCTGGTAGAAGCCCGGCTGGATGCCGGCGGCGCGCTGCTCCTTCGTGTACGCGTTCACGAAGGCCCGCGTGCTCTTCACCACGCGGTGCTCCACCAGCGTCGCCCCGATCACCGAGCCGCTGGCACCGTCCTTGATCTGGACCGTGACGCTGCCCGATCCAGGCCCGCCGTAGTCCGGCGGATGGAGCCTGTTGTCCAGCACCGCGATACCGAACACGCCGGCGGTGCCGAACACCGCCACGATGAACGCCATCGCGAACAGCGCGGCGGCGCGGCCGCTCCTTTGGCGCCGCCTCTGCCGCTTGCGGACGCGCCGCTGGGCATGCCTGCCCGGCGGCTCCTCCGTCGGCCTGCCATCGCCGTACGGATCTGAGAAAAGGTCCAAATCGTTCATGAGCTTCCCCGGACGATCTCGCCTGGGGGGCTCCCCGTCAACCTTTCCCCCTCAAGAGCCGCTTGAAGCAGAACCGCCGCCGCGGCTTGATCGACGACCTTGCGGCGCGCCTGACCGCGCACTCCTCCGGCCCGCAGGCCGGCCTCCGCCGTGACGGTGGTCAGCCTCTCGTCATAGAGCCTGACCGTCTCGGGGGGAAGCCGTTCCGCCAGCCGCCGCGCGAACCTCCGCGCCGCCTCCGCCGCCGGGCCCTCCCGCCCCGACAGCGACGTCGGCAGCCCCACGACCACCTCGATCGCCTCATGCTCGGCGACGAGCGCCACCAGCCGGTCGACATCGCCCCTGCCGCTCTTCACGGTCTCCAAGGGCGAAGCGAGGATCCCGCCCGGATCGCACCGGGCGACACCCACCCGCACGCTCCCCACATCGACCCCGAGCCGCACGCCCTGTCTCATTGCCTCGCCTCCGCTCGGCGGCCCGGGGTCACCGGGCTCATCGCTCGGCGGGGCTCACGCGGCCCCTACGGCTCGTTCGACGGCGGCCAGCGCGCCCGGGACAGCGGCGGGGTCGGCGCCGCCGCCCTGGGCGAGGTCGTCCTTGCCGCCGCCCCCGCCGCCCAGGGCCTTGGCGGCGAGCCCGACGAGCGCGCCGGCCTTGAGGCCCCGGTCGCGGGCGCCGTCGGTGACGGCGACCACGACGACCGGACGGTCCTTGGGGACGCCCGCGACCATGACGACGGCCGGGCGGGCGGCGAGCCGGCCGCGGATGTCGACGGCGAGCTTGCGCAGGTCGTCGGCGCCGGTGCCGTCCGGGGCGCGGTGGCCGACGAACGCGGTGCCGCCGATGTCCTTCGCACCCTCGGCCAGCGACCCGGCGATCGCCAGGACCTGCTGCGAGCGGAGCCGGTCCAGCTCCCGCTCGGCGTCGCGGAGCCGGGAGACGATGCCGGAGACGCGCTCGGGCAGCTCCTCCTTGCGCGTCTTCATCTGCTCGGAGAGCTGGGCGACGAGGACGCTCTCGCGGGCCAGGAACCGGAACGCGTCGATGCCCACGAGGGCCTCGACGCGGCGGACGCCGGCGCCGATGGACGACTCGCCGAGCACCTTGACCAGGCCGAGCTGGCCGGAGCGGGCGACGTGGGTGCCGCCGCACAGCTCGCGGGAGTAGTCGCCGACCTCGACGACGCGGACCTCGTCGCCGTACTTCTCGCCGAACAGGGCGAGCGCGCCCATGGCGCGGGCCTCGTCGATCGAGGTGTGGAACGCGCGGACGTCCAGGTCGTTGACCAGCACCTCGTTGACCTCGTCCTCGACGTCGCGCAGCACGCTGACGGGGACGGCGCCGGAGGCGGTGAAGTCGAACCGGAACCGGCCGGGCGAGTTCTCCGAGCCGGCCTGCGCGGCGGACTCGCCGAGCGCGCGGCGGAACCCGGCGTGCACCATGTGGGTCGCGGTGTGCGAGCGGGAGATCGCGCGGCGCCGCTCGACGTCGATCTCGGCGTGGGCGGAGTCGCCGGCCCGCGCCTCGCCGCTGCGGACGCGGCCGCGGTGCACGATCAGCCCGGCGAGCGGCGACTGCACGTCGCTCACCTCGATGACGGCGCCGTTGCCGAGCCGGATCAGGCCGTGGTCGGCGAGCTGGCCGCCGCCCTCGGCGTAGAACGGGGTGCGGTCGAGGACGACCTCGACCTCGGTGCCCTCGCCGGCCGCCTGCGCGTTGGCCCCGTTGACCAGGAGGCCGATCAGGCGGGCGTCGCCGAGCAGGTTGTTGTAGCCGATGAAGTCGACCCTGCCGCCCGCGCCGGTGAGCAGTTCGTCGAGGACGGAGACGTCCAGGTTGCCGGTCTTCTTGTCGCGGGCGTCCTTCTTCGCGCGGTCCCGCTGCTCCTTCATGAGCCGGCGGAAGCCCTCCTCGTCCACCTGGAGGCCCTGCTCGGACGCCATCTCCAGGGTGAGGTCGATCGGGAAGCCGTAGGTGTCGTGGAGCTTGAACGCCTGGTCGCCGGCCAGCGCCCGGCCGCCGGCGCGCCTGGTCTCCTCGGCGGCGGTGTCGAAGATCGCGGTGCCGGTGCGGAGCGTCTGGAGGAAGGACTCCTCCTCGGCGTCGATGACGGTGTGGATGTTGGCGGCGGTGCGCAGCAGCTCGGGGTACTGCTCGCCCATCGCGCCGGTGGAGACGGCGGTCAGCTCGTGCATGAGGCCGGCGTCCTGCCCGCCGAGCAGCCGCAGGTTGCGGATGGAGCGGCGCAGGATGCGGCGCAGCACGTAGCCGCGGCCCTCGTTGCCGGGACGGATGCCGTCGGCGACCATCATCGTCCCGCTGCGGACGTGGTCGGCGATGACGCGCAGCGACACGTCGGCGCGGTGGTCGCGGCCGTAGACGGCGCCGGTGAGGCCCGCGGCGCGGTCGATGACCTTCCAGAGGGTGTCGGTCTCGTAGATGTTGTCGACGCCCTGCAGGATCGCCGCCATGCGCTCCAGGCCCATGCCGGTGTCGATGTTCTTGGCGGGCAGGTCGCCGAGGATCGGGAAGTCGGTCTTGCTCTCCCCGGGCCCGCGCTCGAACTGCATGAAGACGAGGTTCCAGACCTCCAGGTAGCGGTCCTCGTCGGCGACGGGGCCGCCCTCGCGCCCGTACTCGGGGCCCCGGTCGTAGTAGATCTCCGAGCAGGGGCCGCAGGGGCCGGGGACGCCCATCGACCAGAAGTTGTCCTCCATGCCGCGGCGCTGGATGCGCTCCAGCGGCACGCCCACCTTGCGGTGCCAGATGTCCTGGGCCTCGTCGTCGTCGGTGAAGACGGTGACCCAGAGCTTGTCCTCGGGGAAGCCGAAGCCGCCCTGGTCGCGCGGGCCGGTCAGCAGGTCCCAGGCGAACGGGATCGCCTGCTCCTTGAAGTAGTCCCCGATGGAGAAGTTGCCCAGCATCTGGAAGAACGTGGCGTGCCGGGTGGTCTTGCCGACCTCTTCGATGTCGGGCGTCCGGACGCACTTCTGGGCGCTGGTCATCCGCTGCGACGGCGGCGTGCGCTGGCCGAGGAAGTACGGCTTGAACGGGACCATGCCGGCGTTCACCAGCAGGAGGGTGGGGTCCTCGGCGATCAGGCCGGCCGAGGGCACCACGGTGTGCCCGCGCTCTTCGAAGAACCTGAGGAAGCGGCGCGCCACCTCTGCCGACTCCATGATCAGTGGCCATCCTTGTCGTCGTCGATGATCGTGTAACGGGCGCGCAGGACCCGGCGGGGCCGGGATCCGTCGAGCCCGGGCGGGGCCTGGTCCATGCGGACGGCCTCGCGCAGTTCCTCCTCGCGCGCCCGCATCTCGGTGCGCACGTCGGAGGCGAAGTGCCTCAACCGCCGCCCGGCGTCGTGCCCGCTGGTCACGGCGCGGGCCGCGACGCTCTCGGGGGACCAGGCGCGGGCGATCCGCTCCACCCTGCGCTTGACGCGGTGCGTGGCGTAGACGCCGGCGCCCGCGCCGACCGAGAGCCAGAACAGCCGTTTCATCTGCGCCCCCTCCCGGACGAGCGGGCCTGGAGCTGCGGGCGGTCGGAGGCGGGCGTGCGCGCGTCTCCGTCGCGGCCCCCGAGCGCCTTGCGCACGCCGTAGGAGAAGGCCGCGGCCTTCACCAGCGGGCCGCCCACCACCGAGGTCATGACGGTGGTGACGGCCGAGACGTTCTGCGTGACGCCGGCGACCTGCTTGGTGATGACGTCGGTGCGGCCGAGCTGCTCGTTGGCGCGCTTCACCGTGCGGGTCATGTCGTCCAGCAGGGGCCCGGCCTGGTCGCCGAGGTCCTGGACGACCCTGCTGGCCTCGCCGAGCAGACGCGCGAGCCTCAGCAGCGTGAGCGCGATGAAGGTGACGAGCACCGCCCAGAACACGGCCACGATGAGACCTGCCAGCTGTCCACCAGTAAGCATCAGGGCTTCCGTTCGCAGTTCTTCGGCTCGGGCCGGGCATCGGCCTGAAAGACCTTACCGGGCCCCCGGTCCGTCCCGCGGGCGCCGGTCGCGGCCGTGCGGGTGTCCGCCGCGCGGCGCCGGGGTGTTCCCCGGGCAGGCTACCGGGAGCGGGCGCCCGATGGCGCCGTCACGAGCCGCGAAGCACCGAGCGGATCCGCGCGAGGACCTCGGTGAAGCGGGACTCGGCGCCGTGCCGCGTCGGGCGGTAGTACTCGCGGCCCTTCACCGGGTCGGGCGCGTACTGCTGCCGGACGACGCCGCCGGGATGGTCGTGGGCGTACTTGTACCCCTTCCCGTGCCCGAGCTTGGCCGAGCCCTTGCCGTGCCCGTCGCGCAGGTGCGGCGGGACGGAGCCGACGAGGCCCTTGCGGACGTCGCCGAGCGCCCCGTCCACGGCCAGGATGACGGCGTTGGACTTGGGCGCCAGGGAGAGATGGATCACGGCCTGGGCGAGGTTGATGCGGGCCTCGGGCAGGCCCACGAACTCCACCGCCTGCGCCGCGGCGACCGCGGTCTGCAGCGCGGTCGGGTCGGCCATCCCGACGTCCTCGCTGGCGTGCACGATCAGCCGCCGCGCGATGAAGCGCGGGTCCTCCCCGGCCTCGATCATGCGGGCGAGGTAGTGCAGCGCGGCGTCGACGTCGCTGCCGCGGATGCTCTTGATGAACGCGCTGATGACGTCGTAGTGCTGGTCGCCCTCGCGGTCGTAGCGGACGGCCGCCCGGTCGACGGCCTTCTCCAGCACGTCCACGTCGATCACGCCGCCGTCGTCGACGACCAGCGCGGCGGCCTCCAGGTAGGTCAGGGCGCGGCGGGCGTCGCCGCCGGCGAGCCGGACGAGGTGGTCCTCGGCGGCGGGGTCGAGCCCGGCCGTGCCGCCGAGCCCGCGCTCGTCGGCCAGCGCCCGGCGGATCACCTCGCGCAGGTCGTCGTCGCCGAGGGGTTCGAGGGTGAGCAGCAGCGACCGCGACAGCAGCGGGCTGATGACGGAGAAGAACGGGTTCTCGGTGGTGGCGCCGATGAAGGAGACCCAGCGGTTCTCGACGGCGGGCAGCAGCGCGTCCTGCTGGGCCTTGTTGAAGCGGTGCACCTCGTCGACGAACAGGACGGTCTGGCGTCCGGCCATGCCCAGCTCGCGGCGGGCCAGGTCGATCTCGGCGCGGACGCGCTTGACGCCGTCGCTGACGGCGGAGATCTCCACGAACCGGCGGGAGGTGACGTGGCTGACGACGGTGGCGAGGGTGGTCTTGCCGGTGCCGGGCGGGCCCCACAGCACCATCGACATCGGCACGTCCCGGTCGACGAGCTGCCGGATCGGGGTGCCGGGGCCGAGGAGGTGGCCCTGTCCGACGACCTCGTCGAGCCCGCGCGGGCGCATCCGCACGGCGAGGGGTTGCTCCGGCCCGCGACCGCCCGGCGCCGCCGCATGCCCGCCGGACCCCGTGCCGGGCCCGGTGGCGGACGGGACGGGACGCCCGGCGGTGGACGGGCCCAGGCCCTCGTCTCCCGCCGGATCGTCGAAGAGGCCCTCCGGCCGGCCCGATTCCGCCCCGCTGGTCACGCTCCGACACTATCTCGCCGCGCGGACATTCCGGTCCGCGGCGGGGGCCGGGAGGGGTTTCCGGCTCCGACCGAAGGTTCAAGGGCCCGGCGGGAACCTCGGGGGCGGTTCCGGCGTTGGACTCGCGCGGAAGATGAACTCAGGAGAAGGTGTCCGCAGAATGATGGTGTCCGGTACGACCCTGCGTCGGCGGCACGGGCTGGCGGGTCTGCTCGTGGCGCTGTTCGTCGTGGCCGGGCTCGTCTTCAGCTACGGCCTGGGCCACGCCCCTCCGGCGCGCTGGTGCACCGAGCACGCCGTGAGCGCTCCTGCGAGCACCCCGGCGGACGTGGCCGCCGCGACGGGCCACAAGCGCGGGAGCGTGCTCGGTTCCGCCGCCTCGGCCGCTCCGACCGCCCCGGTCGCCTCGGCCGGCCTGCCCGGTCCGGCCGCCGCCATGGCCCCGCTCCTCCACAGGCTCCCGGACGTGTCGATGGGCACGCGGACGATGCCCGTCCCGCACGGGCCCGCGCACGCCTGCCTGTGCCTGGCCGTGCTCTTCGCCCTGTTCGTCCTCGGCCTGCTGGCGGGCGGCCTCGGGCGCGCCTTCCTGCGCCTCCCCGCCCGCACCGGCTGGGCGCCCACCGTGCCGCCCGGCGG
>NZ_SMKU01000028.1 GCF_004349215.1 Actinomadura rubrisoli
ATCGTAAAATGCGTTGCCCCTCCCGCCCCCGGATCGGCACTCTGATGGGGCTTCCGGGAAATGCCCGGAAGCTGGAGAATTGCCGGATCATTCCTTCGTAGTTCAACGGCAGAACGCCGCGCCGTTAATGCGGAAATCCAGGTTCGAAACCTGGCGGGGGAGCGGCACACGGTGGGGAGGTGACCGGTGAACGTGCTCGTCCTGAACGCGTCGTACGAGCCCTTGCAGAAAGTGGATCTGCGGCATGCCATCCGCATGCTGGTCCGCGAGGTGGCCGTCGTCGAGGAGGCCGAGGAGGGCCGGACCATCGGCCCCTTTCCGGTGCCGCGGGTCCTGAGGCTGGTCAGGTACGTCGCCATGCGCTGGCGGCACGGCAGGCGCCCGCCGTGGAGCAAGCGCGGGGTCTACCTGCGCGACAGGGGCCTCTGCGGCTACTGCGGCCGGCGCGGCGACACCGTCGACCACGTCCACCCGCAGTCGCGCGGCGGCGGCGACACCTGGGAGAACACGGTGCTGGCCTGCGGCCGGTGCAACAACCGCAAGGGGGACCGGACGCTCGCCGAGGCCGGGCTGCGGCTGCGCTGGGAGCCGCGGGTGCCGCGCTGGGAGGACCTCGTCGGGCCGTGACCGGGGGGAGGGGCCGGACCGCCGCGAGGCGGTCCGGCCCCTGAGGCGTCCGGCGTAGTCCCAGAGTGACTCTATGTGTTTTTAGAACCTTCTGAGGCTAAATGGGTGATTGTGGTAGCGTGCCGCCAATCTTCGAAAATGTTATCTAGGAGAGATCTGTGGCGGCCCACGACCCCCTCGGCAGGACGGAGCGCCCCTCCGGTGGGCGCAAGGCGGCGAAGCGCCTCGCGGCGCTCGTCCTCGCGGTCGGGGTGTCGGCGGCGCTGCCGCCGGTGTCGGGGAGCGCCGCCCACGCCCCGCAGGCGCCGAAGAAGGACCTGAAGAAGGAGTACGCCAAGCTCAAGAAGCGCGCCGACGCCCTGTCCAAGGAGTACCGCGGCGAGCTGGTCTCCCTGGAGCAGGCCAAGAAGGCCGCCGAGCGCGCCGGCGTCGACGCCGACCGGGCCGACCGCGACCTGGGCGCCGCCCGCGCCGACATCGCCCGCCTCGCCTCGTCCACCTACATGACCGGCCGGCTCGACATGGTCTCGATGGTCACCGCGGGCGAGCCCCGCGCCGCCATCCGGGAGGCCACGGTCATCGAGCACCTCAGCCGCAACAACGGCCGCCGCGTCCAGAGCCTGCGGGACCTGGGCACCAGGGCGGCGCAGTCCGAGGCGACGGCCAAGAAGACCCTGGACGAGGTGCGGCACGAGATCGAGGACCTGGAGGGCCAGCGCGCCCGCGTCCGGAAGCTGCTCGCCAAGTACAAGCCCGAGGCCCCCTCCGCCGGGTCGCCGTCCGGCGGCGGACGGCCCGACGGCGCGAGCGGCGCCAAGTCCCCGATCGTCGGCAACTCCATGACCGCCCGCATGCGGACGGCGATGCTGGCGATCGACGGGAAATTCGGCCCGTTCCCCGCCATCGGCTGCGCGCGCCCCGGCGACCGGCAGGACCACGGCTCCGGCCGGGCCTGCGACTTCATGGAGAGCAGCGGCGGCAAGATGCCGAGCGGCTCGGCCCAGTCCCACGGCGACCAGGTCGCCCAGTACGTCATCAGCAACGCGTCCCGGCTCGGCATCAAGTACGTCATCTGGCGCCAGCGCATCTACGACATGCGCGGCAGCGGCGGCTGGCGCCAGATGGAGGACCGGGGCAGCGTCACCCAGAACCACTTCGACCACGTCCACGTCTCGGTCCTTTGATCCGTTGGGCCACGACATCGAGCGGCCGTACGGCCCGCTGATCGAGACGACGCTGCGCGTCGCGTCCTGGAACGTGTGGGACCGGTATGGCCCCTGGCGCGAGCGCGAGACCGCGATCATCGCGACGCTCCGGGACGCCGCCCCCGACATCGTCGTCCTGAACGAGGCGTGGGAGGACGGCGAGGACGCCCAGGCCGACCGGCTGGGGGACGCGCTCCGCCTGCCCCACCGCGTGTTCCGCGGGGCGCCGTCCGACACGGACGCGGGCGGTCTGGCCGGGATCGCCGTCCTGTCCCGTTGGCCCCTGGGGCGGACGGGCGAGCGGCGCCTCGGCGACCAGGACGGCTGGGACGCCGGCTTCGCGGTGTCCGCCCGGGCGGACGGGCCGCGCGGCGCCGTGCAGGTCTTCGGCGTCGGCCTCGGCTGGAAGCTCGGCCACAGCGGGCAGCGCCAGCAGCAGGTCCGCGACCTCGGCGCGTACGTGCGCGAGACGGCCGCGACGGACGCCCCGCTTGTAGTATGCGGCGACTTCAACGCCGCGCCCGACAGCGACGAGATCCGCATGCTCACCGGCCGCGCCGCCGTCGCCGCGCGTGGCCTGGTCTTCTACGACGCCTGGGAGGTCGCGGGCGACGGCGGCCCCGGGCACACCTGGAGCAACGCCAACCCGTGGGCGCGGCCTGTGCTGTGGCCCGACCGCCGCATCGACTACGTCTTCTCCGCCTGGCCCCGCGCGGGCGGCGCCGGGCATCCCGTCCGGTGCGAGCTGCTCGGTGTCCGTCCGGTGGGCGGCGTGGTTCCGTCCGACCACTACGGGGTGCTGGCGGAGCTCAGGTACTAGCGCCGGGGTCGGTTACGGTGCCGTCTTGGGCGGAGCGGATCGCGGCCTCGATGACCTCTAGGCCGGTGATCGCGTCGCCTAGGTCGACGGGCGGGGGTCCCTCGCCGCGCAGCGCGCGTCCGACCCCGGCGTAGAAGTCCTGGTAGGCGCCGTTCTCGGTCGGCTCGGGGCGGTCGTCGCCCGGGGTGCCGAGGCGGCCGTACGCCTCGGGCGGCGTGACGCCGTACTCCGGGTCCTGCGGGGTGAGCCCGGCGCGGAGGGCGTTCTCCTGGCCGTCCATCCCGGACACCGTGTAGGCCGCGCGGCTGCCGAGGATCCGGAACCGGGGCCCGGGTCGCGCGGCCGTCGCACTCATCCACAGGTGGCAGCGGGTCCCGCCGCGGTGCGTCAGCGCCACGAACGCGTCGTCGGCGGCCGCCGCGCCCCGGCGGCGCGCGTCGACCTCCGCGTACACCCGCTCGGGACGGCCGAACAGGGCGACCGCCTGGTCGATCAGGTGGGGGCCGAGGTCGTGGAGGATCCCGCCCGCGTCGCGGGGGTCGCCGCTCTCCTTCCAGCCCGCCCTCACCTCGGGCCGCCACCGCTCGAACCGCGACTCCAGCCGCAGGACGTCGCCGAGCGCGCCCGAGGCGATCAGCCGCCACGCGGTGCGGTAGTCGCCGTCCCAGCGCCGGTTGTGGAACGGGATCACCGGCAGGCCCCGGACGGCGCTCAGCGCCGCCAGGGACCGGGCGTCCGCCGCGGAGGCCGCCGCGGGCTTGTCCACGACGACCGGGAGGCCCGAGGTCAGCGCCGTCCGGGCCAGCGGGACGTGCTGCCGGTTCGGCGCGGCGACCACCACCAGGTCGTAGGCGCCGGACGCCTCCCAGAGCCGGTCGGCGGCGGCGAGGACCTTCGCCTCCGGATACCGGTCCCGGACGGCCCGCTGCCGCTCCGGGTCCCCCGTCACGACGGCGGCGAGGCGCAGGCCGGGCACCGAGGAGATGAGCGGGGCGTGGAACACCGAGCCGCCGGTGCCGTAGCCGATCAGCGCAACACGCAGGTCCATGCCCGCATCATGACCGATGGCGCCCCGGCGTCCCGGCGGCGGGTCCGGCGGCAGGCGCTTCCAGGTCAGTAGGACTGGAGTTCGAGCAGGTTGCCACCGGGATCGCGCAGGTGGGCGGTCCGCAGCCCCGGCCCCCATCCGGGACGGTCCTGCGGCGCGGTCACGGGTGAGGCGCCGAGGCCGGTGAGGGCCTTGGCCGCCGCGTCGACGTCGTCCACGCGGAAGACGAGCATGGAACGGTCCTGCCCGGCGGTGGCGGGGAGATCCGCGGTGCCCACCGCCTCCGCCATCCTCGCCCGGCCCATCAGGACGAGCGCGCCCTCGCCCCGCAGGTCCCAGTCGGCGTACTGGGCCTCGGGCAGTAGCTTCGCGGGCCGGATGCCGAGCAGCTCGCCGAGCGCCGCCTCGTAGAACCGGGCGCAGGCGTCGAAGTCGTCCACCAGCAGGCGCGGGTAGAGCGCGTCCATGCCGTCCTCCTATTCGTGGGGGCTCACCAATGATTGGGGTAACCCTACAATAATCGGATGGACGAGACGGCGGAGACCGGGCCGGGGCGGCTGCCGCCCCGCCTGTTCGGCATCACGACGTTCGCGCTGGCCCAGGTCGGCCGCGCCGGCCGCGCCCGGATGGGCCGGATGATGGACGAGCACGGCCTGGGCCTGTGGCACTTCGCCGTCCTGGCCGCGCTGGACGACTCCGGGCACGCCTCGCAGCGGGAGCTCGGGACGCGGCTGCGCATCGACCCGAGCGACCTGGTCGAGGTGGTCGGGCGGCTGGAGGCCGCCGGGCTCGTGCGGCGCGACCGCGACCCCGCCGACCGCCGCCGCTATCTGGTCGAGCTGACCCCGGAGGGACGCGCGGAACTGGACACCGTCACCCGCCGCGCGGCGGATCTGGACGCCGAGCTCCTCGCCCCCCTCGACGCCGCCGACAGGGCCGCCTACGCGCGCATGACCCGGGTCCTGCTCACCCACCACGACCCGAGAGCGCGCCCCGGCACCCCCTCGTGAGCGAAGGGCGGATCAGTCGAAGAGGTCGGGCTGCTCGCGGACGATCTGGTCGTGGAGGGGCTGGTAGTTGATCCAGCCGACCAGGTCGTTGCCGATCTGCTCGTGGGTGCGGACGGCGTCGTCGTGCTCGATCGGGACGACCCGGCCCGCGGCCTTCGCCAGCAGCTGCACCTGGCACGAGCGCTCCATGGTGATGAACCACCAGGCGGCGGCGTCCACGGTGTCGCCGACGGTGAGCAGGCCGTGGTTGCGCAGGATGACGGCCTTGTGGTCGCCGAGGGCGGCGGCGATGCGCTTGCCCTCCTCCAGGTCGGTGACGACGCCGGTGTAGTCGTCGAACAGGCCGTGGTCCTGGTAGAACGCGCAGACGTCCTGCGTGATCGGCTCCAGCCGGCTCCCCAGCGCCGAGATCGCGCGGCCGTGCGTGGAGTGGCTGTGCGCGGCGGCGACGACGCCCGGCCTGGCCTGGTGGATCTGGGAGTGGATCGCGAACGCGGCCTCGTTGACCGGGTAGCGGCCCTCCACGACCTTGCCCGCGTGGTTCACCAGGATGAGGTCGCTGACCCTGATGTGCTTGAAGGACATGCCGAACGGGTTGACCCAGAAGTGGTCGGTGCGCTCGGGGTCGCGGGCGGTGATGTGCCCGGCGACGCCCTCCTCGAAGCCGAGCCTGCCGAAGATCCGCAGCGCCGCGGCGAGCCGCTCCTTGCGGTGCTGGCGCTCGTCCTCGGCGTTGTCGAAGGCGGGCGGCAGCTTGAAGACCAGGTCGGTCGGCAGCTTGTCGAGGAACTCCTCGTCAGCGGTCATCGGCGTACTCCTCCGGCTCGTCCCGCCCCCACCGAACACCCGGCGGCGGGCCGTCCGCTAGGGCGGCGCGATCCAATCTCGGCCGGACCGGTTGTCCCGAACGGACAACGGGGGCGCAGAATGGGGGGATGGAGCCCAGTGAAGGCGACCGGTTCCTGCGGCTGCTGATCGAGCGCAGCGACGACCCGGTGGTGCTGGAGGCGGCGGTCCGCGCCGCCCGGGGCAGGTCGGACCTGGTCGCCGCGCTGCCCGAGGAGGAGACCCGGCGGCACACCCGCGCGCTCGTGCGGGGCGTGCTGGCCGCGCTGGAGACCGGCGGGCCGGACGAGGAGGTGCTGGCCGCGGCGGAGCGGCTCGGCTCCGACCGGGCCCGGCAGGGCGTCCCGGTCGCCGCGTTCCTGGACGGCTTCCAGGCGGGACGGGCCCACCTCGTCCAGGCGATCATCGCCGACGGGCGGCGGCTGGGCGTGCCGGAGGGCCTGCTGCTGGACGGCGTGTCCCGCGTCGACGAGATCACCACCCGGCTCGTCCACCGGATGGTGCACGCCCACCGGGTCGCCGAGCTGGAGATGGCCCGGACCGCGCGCGAGACCCACGTGCAGATGCTCCGGCGGCTCCTGCACGGGGAGGCCGTCCCGGTGCTCGCGCCGCTCGACCCGGCGGGCGCCTACCACTGCGTGGTCTCCGACGTCGGCGACCCGGCCGCCGCGGCGCGGCTGGAGACGCGGCTGACCGCCGCGGGCCCGGGGCTGTGCGGGCTGGTCGACGGGCGGTTCGCGGCGCTGGTCGCCCGGCTGCCCGGCCCGCCGCCGGACGGGCCGCTGCTGGTGGCCGCGCCGCCCGCCCGCCCGCACGAGGTCGGGCCGCTGTACGAGCTGGGCCGCCGGGCGCTGCGGGCGGGCGCCGCCGCCGGGCTCGCGGGGATGCGGGGGCTCGGCGACCTGGCCCTGCTCACCGTCACCGAGGCCGAGCCCGGCCTCGGGCGGCTGCTGGCCGCCGGGCTGCTCGGCGGCCTGGACCCCGGCGACCCGTTCCACGCCGAGCTGGCCGAGACCGCCCTCGCCTACCTCGACCACGGCGGCCGGATCGGGCCGACGGCCGCGGCGCTCCACGTCCACGGCAACACGGTCAAGTACCGGACGCGGCGGTTCCAGGAGCTGACCGGCCGCCCGCTGCTCGACCCGTCCGGCGGGGCGGCGGTCGCCCGCGCCGCCAACTGGTGGTGGGCGCTGCACCACTGGCTCGCCCAGGCGAGGGGCTGATCGGCCGGTCCGGATGATGGGATGGATGCGGTGTCCCGGAGCGGGACGAGACGGATGAGACGACGGAGGAACCGGTGACCGCACCGCGGATCGGCACGGTGATGTGGCCCACCCAGTCCTGGCCGGAGGCCGGGGAGCTGTGGCGGCGGGCCGAGGAGCTCGGCTTCCGCCACGCCTGGGTGTACGACCACCTCGCCTGGCGCGGGACGACCCCCTGGTACGACGCCTACACCACGCTCGCCGCGGCGGCCGCGGTCACCTCGCGGGTGCGGCTCGGCACGCTGGTCACCTCGCCGAACTTCCGGCACCCGGTGCCGACCGCGCACGCGATCAAGACGGTCGACCACGTGAGCGGCGGCCGCGTCACCATCGGCATCGGGTCGGGCGGGACCCGCCGCGCCTCCGACGCGGGCGTCCTCGGCGGCGGCGAGTGGACCCCGGGCGAGCGCGCCGCCCGGTTCGCCGAGTGGGTGGAGCTGCTCGACCGCCTGCTGCGCGAGCCCGAGACGACCTACGAGGGGACGTACTACGCCGCCCGCGAGGTCGTCGAGGAGCCCGGCTGCGTCCAGCGGCCGCGCGTCCCGTTCGTGATCGCGGGGAACGGCCCGCGCGGCATGCGGCTCGCGGCCCGGTACGGCACCGGCTGGGTGACGAGCGGGCGCGCCGAGGGCCGCGAGCCGCGCGAGGTCGTCCGCTCCCGGCTGGAGGCCCTGCGCGCGGCGTGCGAGGCCGAGGGGCGCGTCCTGGACGACCTGGTCCTGCTCACCGGGTTCACCGATGAGCCCTGGCTGGAGTCGGCCGGGGCGTTCGCCGATCTCGCGGGCGCCTACGGCGAGCTCGGCGTCACCGAGGTCGCGCTGCACTGGCCCCGCCCCGGCACGCCCTGGGACGCCGACATGAAGGTGTTCGAGGCGGTCGCCGCCGAGCACGGGGAGGGACGGTGATGCCGTTCGTGCTGCTCGGCCTCGCCATCGCGTTCGAGGTCACGGCGACGCTGTCGATGCGCGCCTCGGAAGGGTTCACCAGGTTCGGCCCGTCCGCGCTGGTGGTGGCGGGCTACCTGGTCTCGTTCTTCTTCATGGCCAAGGCGCTGACCTCCCTGAACGTCGGCCCGGTCTACGCGATCTGGTCCGCGCTCGGCACGATCGGGGCGTTCGTCGGCGGCGTGCTGCTGTTCGACGAGCAGGTCCGCCCGCTGACCGTCGCCGGAGCGGTGATCATCGTGCTGGGCGTCATCGTGATGAACCTCGGCGGGGGCGTGAGCCAGGGCTGATCAGCGGGCCCGCCGCGCCGACCGCGAGCGCCGCGTGTACTCCTGGCCGAGCGCGAACAGCAGCCAGGTGAACGCGGTGGCGTCGTCGACGACGCCCACCGGCAGGAACACGTCCGGGACCAGGTCGATCGGGGACACGATGTAGACCACCGCGGCCACCATCGCGACGATCTTGCCGGTGGACGTCCGGTAGAAGCCCTGCACGCCGCCGGGCGCGCCCGGCCGGCGCCGCCTGCGCAGCCGCAGGATGCCCGCGACCAGGAGCACCGCCCCGGCCGCCATCACCACGGCTCCCGCCACCGTGAGGTCGACGCCGCCGAGATCGCCGTCGGCGGTGAGCGCGGGGACGGCGCCCGCGACGAGCAGGACCAGGCCGAGCCACACCATGCGCACCTCCGGGGGAGTCCCCTCCGGTATTGCCGCCTGCCGCCGCTCCACTCCTCCCCATGCCGTGACGTGCGCTTTCCCGGCGGCGGGCGTCAGCGGGCGTCGGCGGGGGTGGTGAGGCGCTGCTGTTCGAGCTGGCCGTCCAGCAGCTCGGTGGGGGTGCACCCCGAGAGGGCCCGGAACTCCCGGTTGAGGTGGGCCTGGTCGTAGTAGCCGCAGGCGAACGCGACGTCGGCGATGGCGGAGCCGCCGCCCGACAGCAGGCCGACCGCGCGCTGGAAGCGCAGGACGCGCCCCATCACCTTGGGCGGCAGCCCGGCCTGCTCGTGGAAGCGGCGGGTCAGGTGCTTGCGGCTCCAGCCCACGTCGGCGGCGAGGTCGGCGACCGAGACCAGCCCGCCGGCGCCGGTGAGCAGCCGCCAGGCGCGGGCCACCTCCGGATCGGGGGACGGGCCGGACTCCAGGCGGCGCAGCAGGAAGGCGTCGAGCAGGCCGAAGCGCTCGCCCCAGGACGGGGCGGCGGCGAGCCGCTCCACCAGCGGGGAGGCGGCGGGGCCGAGCAGGTCGGGCAGGTCGACGGCGGCGTTGGTGAGGCGGGCCATCGGGACGCCGGACAGGGTGTAGGCGCCGAGCGGGGTCAGGTCGAGCTGGATGCCGCGCTGCCCGCCGGGATGGGCGTACATGCCGTGGCCGTCGTGCATGCCCGCCACGAACGAGCCGTAGTCGCGGGCGCTCGTGCCCGGGTCGGGGACCGTCAGGTGGAGCGGCGGGCCCAGGTTGACGATCATGACGGTGGTCCGGGTCGGGAGCGTGCGCATCCGAGTGGGGACGACCTCGGGCTCCCAGTAGCCGTCGTAGAAGCGCAGGAACGGGCGCAGGGCCGGGTGCGGGCGCGCCTTGGCCTCCCACCAGCCGCCCCGGTCGGCGATCTCGACCGTCCTGTCCGTCATGCGTCCAGTACTACCACCTGGGCCGGCGGGCCGGGCTATTCGTACATCTGGCCGCAGACCGCGATCCGCGCCAGGTCGCCCCACGTCATCGTGGTGATCGTGCGGACGTAGGAGCGGGCCGGGGGCCGCCCGGGCGGGGCCGGCAGCGGCACCCGGGCGCCGTCGGCGGCGTCCCAGCCGCCGAGGCTCCCGGCGACCGCGCACTCCAGGTACGTCGCGGGGTCGAAGTTGTACCAGCGGGCCGGGGTGGCGCGCCGTCCCGAGCCGGGCCCGCGGGGCGCGTCGGCGCCGAACCTCGCCTGCGGGCCCGGGGGAGCGGCGAGGAAGTCCTCCAGGTCGGCGAGCTGGGACAGCACGACCCGCTCCCAGTCGGCGTAGCCCTCCGGCTCGGGGCCGGGCAGCGACAGGTCCTTCGCCGTCCACGCGGGGTCGAAATCGGCGGGCGGGGTGGTGGACGCCGCGGTGAACATCGCCGCGACGTCGTCGGGCTCCAGCCGCTCGCGGTCGCTCAGCGGCGCGCTGACCCTCCACAGGGCGCGCAGGAACGCCGACAGCGACCAGGACGCCGCCCTGGCCTCCTGGCCGAGGTGCAGGAAGTGCAGGTACAGGTCGCGGTTGGTCCGGACGGACGGACCGGGCGGCCCCTCGACCCAGTACATCTGCTTGTGCCGGACACCGCTCTCCAGCGCCAGGACGTGGGCCAGCGCCGAGGTCCGCGAGTCATGGGCGGCCACGTGGAACTCGTTGCCGCTGTCGTCCTGGCGCATGACGTTCCACGTGTGCATCCGGCCCCTCCACGGTCGGCGAAGCGGTCATCGAACGCCCCCGTCCAGAAAGTGTCCCATTCCGGGGAGCGGCCACCAGTAGTGGCCGTGTCACTTTCCGGACTCGAAGTCGTGACCTTCCGTACAGGGAATACGGTGCCCGGATACGCCCGCGCTCAGGTCTTCGAGCGGTGGATGACCTGGATCTCGGTGAACCCGTACAGGCCCCACGTGCCGTTCTCGACGCCGACGCCGCTCCACTTGATCCCGCCGAACGGCTGGCTCGGCGACAGGGCCAGGTGGGTGTTGACCCAGGCGGTGCCGCACTCCAGCTCGGCGGCGACCTCGGCGGCGCGGTCGGCGTCGGTGCCCCACACCGAGCCGGACAGGCCGAAATGGGTGCCGTTCGCGCGGGCGAGGGCCTCGTCGAGGTCGGTGTACTTGATGACCGGCAGCGCGGGGCCGAACTGCTCCTCGTCCACGATCCGGGCGCCGTCGGCGACGTCGGCGAGGATCGTCGGCTCGAAGAAGTAGCCGGGCCGGTCGATCGGCCCGCCGCCCGCCGCCGCGCGCGCGCCGCCCGCGACCGCCTCGGCGACCAGCTCTCCGACCCGCTCGTACTGCGGCCGGTTGTTGATGGGCCCGTACTGGACGTCCTCCCGCATGCCGTCGCCGACCCTCGCGGCCCGTGCCTGCTCGGCGAGGGCGTCGACGACGTCGCCGTAGAGCGCCTCCGGCGCGTACACCCGCTTGATCGCCGAGCAGACCTGCCCGTTGTTCTGGAACGCCCCGCCGAACAGCCTGGCGGCGACGGCCCCCGGGTCGACGTCGTCCAGCAGGATCGCCGGGTCGTTGCCGCCGAGCTCCAGGGTGACGCGCTTGAGGTCGGGCGCGGCGGCCGCGGCGACCCGCTTGCCGGTCGCGACGCTGCCGGTGAAGCTGATCTTGCGGGGGACCTCGTGCGCGGTCATCCAGGCGCCGAGCCGGTCGCCGCCGGTGACCACGTTCAGCACGCCGGGCGGCAGGACGCCGCGCAGGACCTCGCCGAGCTTCAGGCTGGACAGCGGGGTGAACGGGGACGGCTTGAGCACCACGGTGTTGCCCGCGAGCAAGGCCGGGGCGAGCTTCCAGACGGCGAGCAGCAGCGGGTAGTTCCACGGGGTGATCGCCGCGACGACGCCCATCGGGCGGCGGACGACCTCGACCCGCGCGTCCGCGTCGTCCCGGATGACCTCGCCCGGCAGCTCCAGCCCGGCGAAGTACTTGAGCCAGACGCCCGCGCCGACGACCTCCATGGTGGCGTCGGTGAGCGGCTTGCCCTGCTCCAGCGTGAGGATGCGGCCGATCTCCTCCGACCTGGCGAACAGCAGATCGGCCGCCGCGAGCAGCGCCTCGCGCCGCGCGGCCTCGTCGCGCCGCCAGGCCGGATAGGCGGCCCGTGCTGCGGTCATCGCCGCGTCGAGCTGGTCGCGGGAGGCGTCGGGCGCCCGCTCGGCCACCTCGCCGGTCGCCGGGTTGATCACGCCGAACGTGCCGGTCGCCCGCACGGCCGCGCCGCCGATGGTCATCGAGTAG
Source organism: Actinomadura rubrisoli (assembly GCF_004349215.1). GTDB lineage: Bacteria > Actinomycetota > Actinomycetes > Streptosporangiales > Streptosporangiaceae > Spirillospora > Spirillospora rubrisoli. The sequence goes on from NZ_SMKU01000028.1 coordinate 11,729, forward strand.
TTCTCCGACACCGCTCATCCTCCGCTCGAAGGCGTCCGCCGAATGGCGTTCAGTATTCACCCTGCTCACCCGCTTGACGAGAGCGGCGCGCGCCTCGGTCGGCCGTGGTCGGCCGGGGCGGGCCGTGGCCGCTTCCGGCGAGAGCGGAGCGCTCCGGCCCCGGCCGGGGAGATGATCGGCCTTATGGGATCACGTCTGACCGCGGTGTTCGCCCTCACCCTCGTCCTCGCCGCGTCCGGCGGGGCGGCGGGGGCCGCGACCACCCGCGCGACCCCGTCCGCGTCCGCTCCCGAACTGGCCGACCCGCACCCGTGCGCGGGCCAGCCCGGATTCACCTGCTCGACCCTGACCGTTCCCCTCGACCACCGGAACCCGTCCAAGGGGACCCTGAAGCTGCAAGTCGCGACCGGCGGCGACACCGGCGCGCCGAAGGGCGTCCTGCTGTTCCTGACCGGCGGTCCCGGCCAGCCCGGCGTCCCCTTCATCAGCCGGATCGCCCAGCAGCGGCTGCCGGGGCTGACGAAGAACTACCGCTTCGTCATGATCGACCAGCGGGGCACCGGCGAGTTCGGCGCGATCGACTGCCCGAGGCTCCAGGCGCAGGTCGGCGGCAGCGACATCGAGGCGCCGACGCCGGACGCGGTCGCCGAGTGCGCGGGTGTCCTCGGCGACCGCCGGCACTACTTCACCACCGAGCAGACCGTCGGGGACCTCGACCTGCTCCGCCGGGCGCTCGGCGCCCGCAAGATGACGCTGGACGGCGTCTCCTACGGCACCATGACCGCCGCGACCTACGCCGCCTTCCATCCGCACAATGTGAACAGCCTCGTCCTGGACTCGGTGCTCCCGCACGTGGACCCGCAGAAGGACGACATGCTCTACCTCACCGGCCTGCGGGCGACCGCGCGGGTCCTGCGGGACGCGTGCGGGGCCGCCCCGTCCTGCGGCTTCGATCCGGCGAAGGACCTGGCCTGGGTGGCCCGCCACCGCGACGACGACGTCCTCATCTGGGACATGCTCGTGAGTTACGAGTTCCTGGACCCGACCTACCGCGACCCGAACCCCGCCGGGCTGCCCGCCGGGTCGGGGGACGTGGTGTCGGCCTTCCACGAGGCGCGGCACGGGAACCCGGCCCGGCTCGACCGCCTGATCCGGCTGCTGGACTCCGGCGGCGACCCGGTCGCGTCCTACAGCTCCGGCCTGCACATCGCGACCATCTGCGGCGACGGGCACTTCCCCTGGGGCACCTCGGCGGCGCCGCTCGCCGGCCGCAAGGCGATCCTGGAGAAGACGCGCCGGCGGCTTCCCGCCCGCGCCACCTGGCCGTTCACCGCCGACGCCGCCGTGGGCAACGGGTTCGTCCAGGAGTGCCTGTACTGGCCCACGTCCCGGCACACCGCCGAGCCGAGGCGGTCGAAGCTGCCCCCGGTCCCGGTGCTGCTGCTGAACGGCGACCGCGACCTGTCCACGCCGCTCGAATGGGCCCGGGAGGCGCTCGGCCTGGCCCCGCGCGGCCGGCTCGTGGTGGTGAAGGGCGCCGCGCACTCCATCCAGAACCGTGAGCGCGGCACGCAGGGCCGCGACGCCGTCTACACCTTCCTCAACGGCTAGCCGTTGTCGACCACGACGACGAGCTTGCCCCGGGTGTGCTCGTTCAGCAGGTCGGCGTAGGCCCTGGGGCCCTCGTCCAGGGTGTAGCGCCGGCCGACCGTCGCGGGCAGCGTCCCCTTGAGGGCGCTGTCCGCGACGGTCTCCAGGTCGCCGGGCCTGGCCGTGGTCAGGACGGTCTCCGGGGCCAGGTCGTCGCGCCCGATGGCGTCGGCGGGCGGCGCCGGGAAGGCGATGTTGAGCAGCCGCCCGCCGTACCGGACGGCCCGCGCGGCCTCCGCGAGCCGGTCTCCCGGCAGCGCCAGGTTGACCAGGGTGTCCACCCCTCCCGGATGGCGCCGCAGCGTCTCGGCGACCGGGTCGGCGGCGCGGTAGTCGATCACCTCGGCCGCCCCGAGCCCCCGCACGTACGCCTCGTCCTCGGGGATCGCGGTCGCGACCACGTGCGCGCCCGCCTCGGCCAGCAGCGGGACGACGACCCCGCCGACACCGCCCGCCGCGCCGATGACCAGGACCCTCTGGCCCTTCTGGAACGCCCCGGCGCGCATGAGCGGCAGCGCCGTCAGGGCCGCGGTCGGCAGGACCGCGGCGTGCTCGGGTGGCAGCGCCGCCGGACGAAGCGCGAGGGCGGGCGCGTCCGCCTCGAACACCGCGTACTCGGCCATCGCCCCCGTCGACAGGGACGGCACGTCCGCGACCAGCGCCGCCATCGCCACCGCACCGCGCGGCAGCGCGTGCCCGAAGACCTCGTCGCCGGGGGAGAAGCGCGTCACCCCCGGGCCCGCCTCCGTGACGGTGCCCGCGAAATCGCGGCCCGGGACGTGCGGGAACGTCAGCGGAGCCCGGTCGCGGAAGACGCCCGCCAGCAGCCGCAGCTCGCCCGGGTTGAGCCCGGTCGCCCTGACGCGCACCAGCACCTGCCCGGGACCGGGGCTCGGGACGGGCAGCTCGCCGGCGCGCAGCACCTCCGGCCCTCCGTAGCCGTCCGCCACCACGGCCCTCATCGTCTCGCCCATGCCGCATCACTCCCATCGCTCCGCACTAAACGGACCAGTCGGTCATGTTGTGCTCACGCTAGCAGAAAACCTGACCGTCCGGTCCGCTTGTAGGGTGGGGGGTGACGCGAGAGGGCGGTGGCACATGGCGGGAACCGGAACGGCGGAGGGCGGGACGCGCGCGGACGCGGTCCGCAACCGGCGCCTGCTGCTGGACGCCGCCGCGGCGGAGTTCGCCGAGCACGGCATGGACGTCCCGATCGCGCGGATCGCGGCCCGCGCCGGCGTCGGCAAGGGCACGGTGTTCCGCCACTTCGCGACCAAGGAGCAGCTGCTCGCCGCGATCTTCGGCCACCGGCTGGACGAGCTGTCCGCCGTCGGGCAGGGCCTGCTGGACGCGCGGGACCCCGGGGCCGCGCTGCTGGCGTTCATGACCGAGGGCGTCCGGATGCAGGCCGGCGACCGCATGTTCTGCCAGGCCGTGACGGCGCTCGCCCGGACCGAGCCGCAGCTCCGCGCCGCCAGCGAGCGCCTGATCGGCGTCGCCGAGGCCCTCACCGCGCGCGCCCGCCGCGCCGGGTCCGTCCGCGAGGACGCCACCGGCCACGACGTCGTGCTCCTGCTCGGTGCCGCCACGCAGGCGGCGGCCCCGCTCGGCGGCACGCTCCCCGGCCTGTGGCGCCGCTACGTGCACATGATCTTCGACGGCCTCCGTCCCGGGGCCGCGCACCCGCTCCCCGAGCCGCCCCCCACCACGGCGCAGCTCGCCGCCGCGGCGAAAACCTCCGCGACCTCCTAAGGGCGCCGACCCCACGCTCTCGTAGGCGCCCGCGTGGTGAAGTCCGCCGCGTGGTGGTGCCTCCCGTGTGGTGGGGCCTCCCGCGTGGTGCGGTCTCCTGCGTAGTGGAGTCTGCCGAGTGGTTGGTTCGCGCGCGATGAGCCCGCCGCTCGGCGACGGGCTTCACCTGGGTGAAGCCCGTCGCGGGATGGGGTGTCAGGCCGTGAAGACCCGGTCCAGGAGGTCGCGGTAGCCGCGGAGCGCCAGGCGCAGGCGCTCGGTGTCGGGGCGGTCGCCCTTGCCGTTCCCGAGGGGCTCCGACAGGGTCCGCCGATGGGCGGCGACGGCCTGGACGAGTGCGTCGGCGGCCTCGGCGGTGAGCTCGTCGGCCTTGCGGACGGCCTCGCCCGGGTCGTCCACGAACCCGGCCTGGACCGCGCGCCAGCGCTCCCTGAACCGCTCGGCCTCGGCGGCCTTCAGCAACCGCTCGTGGAGCGCGCCGAGGTCCGGTCCGCTCCCGGCTCCGCCGGGGCTCGCGGCCGCGTCTGCGGCACCGGGCTTGCCGCCGCCGCCAGGCGCGGTGCCGGTACTGGGCGCGGTGCCGGTGCCGGGCGCGGTGCCCGTGCCGGGCGCGTTTCCGATTTCCGGTGCGGCGCCCGTCCCGGGGGCGGTGCCCTTCGCGTCGCCGGTGTCCCGGGGGCCGCCGGTGGTGCCCGGCGGGCTCGGGAAGCCGGTGGCGACCTCGCCCTTGGCGAGTCCCGGCGAGGTGATCCGGTCGGGTGCGGTGTCCGGCTCGGGCTCGGGCCCGCCGCCGGTGCCGGGGGCCTTCGGCGGGGGACCGGCGACGCGGGTGTCGCCGGCGACGCCGGGATCGGCGGTCCCCGCGGCCCGGGCGCGCTCGTCCGGGGCCGGCCCCGGCCCGGCGGCGGCTGTCCGGTCGTCCGGTGGCCTGTGCTCCATCAGGGGTCAGCTCCTCGGGGTCTGCTCGGCGGCGTCCCGCGCCGGGACGGACAGGAGCTCCTCGAAGAGCGCCCGGTAGTGCACCATGGCCTGCCGCAGCTCCTCCGTGGAAGCCTGCTTGCCCTGCGCGCGGGCGCTGATGTCGTGGGCGTCCCGGTAGTGCTCCAGGGTGCGGCCGTGCTCCACCGACAGGTGGGCGGCCTTCTCTTCGAAGCCGCGCGTCGGGTAGCCGCGCTCGCCCATCACCACGGTGACGAGCCCGTCGGCCTGCTCGACGGCCGCCTCCGGGGCGTCGACGAACCGCTCCTGGACGCGGACCCACTGCTCGCGGTACTGCTCGCGCTGCTGCGGTTCGAGGTCGCGCAGTTCGAGTTCCTGGTGGCGCTCCTCGCGGGAGAGGAGCTCGCGCTCGGCGGCGGCGCGGCCGCCCTGGCTCTCCAGTGCCCGGTCGTACTCGGGGCCGAACCGCCGCTTGAGCCGCCGCGTCCGCGCCTGGGTCCACGCCAGGTACGCGACAGCGGCGACGATGACGACGGCGATGACGACCATGATGACGGTCGACATTGTCTGTCCTCCAACGTGCGTCGGATTGAATGCATCGCCGATGCCCGGAGAAAGACGGTCGAAACGAGCCGCCGGGCTAGGCGCGCCCGGAGGCCGGGGCGCCTGTCAACCCTTGGGAGGGAAGGAGCAGACGAGCATCCTGATGCGCTTGCGCTCGGTCCATCCGGCCGCGTCCAGGAGGGCGATCCCGCGCCTGTCCCAGGGCAGCGTGCACGCGACGGTGACGCCCACCCGGCCCAGCGCCCGCCGGAACTCCTCCAGGCCGGGCTTGCGGCTGCGGGGCCCCCGCACCGCGGCGTTCAGCAGCCGCCGGTCCTCGATGAACTCCGGCGGCGCGGGGACCAGCGACAGGTAGTGGTGGTTGGGGCTCACCGCGTGCACGTCGGCCGACAGCATCGGCACGATCCGCATGAAGGCGATCGGCATCAGCGCCACGCCGTCCGGCCCGGCCGCCCGGACCACCGCCCGCGTGGTGCCGATCTGCTCGGCGGGGGCCTTCCAGGAGGGACGCGACGCGACGTAGGAGCCGTTCTTCTCCGACCACACCGGCGTACCGCCGGCCACCAGCGCGACGGCGAGGGCGGCGGCGGGCGCGGCGGCCGCGAGGAGGCGCACGGCCCCCGCCCGTCCGGCGTCCCGGACCAGTGCCGTCACCGGGACCGCGGCGAGCAGGCCCACCAGGGCGGGCGCGGGCACGATCCACATCGTCCGCCACAGCACCTGCCCGACGTCGGTGGCGTCCCTGATGCCCTCCAGGACCCCTGGCAGGACGAGCAGGGTCAGCAGCGCGGCTACGCCGGTGAGGATCAGCGCGGGGACGCCGCGCCGGGCCGTCCAGGGCGAGAGCCACAGCGCGCACCCCCCGAGGACGCCGAGCGTGGAGTGGAGCAGCACCCACTGGAAGCTGACGGGCCCGTCGTGGAAGCTGCCGTGGATGGTCGTGTCGCTCTCCATCATCATGACGCCCAGGCCCGCCGCGATCGGGTAGGCCGCCACGACGCACGCGGCCAGCCCGGTCGCGACCCGCCCGGCCGCGATCAGCGGGACGGCGGCGGCCGCGGCGATCAGCGGGACGACGAACGCCGACGACGACGTCAGCCCGGCCGCCGCGATCCCGGCCGCGGCGAGCAGGGCGAGGTCCTGGCGCGACCTGCGCTCGGCCCAGCGGGTCAGGTAGACGTACATCAGCGGGATCAGCGCCGACACCAGCACGGCCTTGCCCTGCCACATGCGCAGCAGGTGGAACGAGCCGAGCGACGCGCGGTCCTCGCCCGACCACAGCAGGTACAGGGCGCCCACCGCGAAGCAGGCGGCGGCGTGGCGCGGCGCCCAGGCCCGGATCAGCCGCCACAGCGACCAGATCGCCAGGAACGTCGCCGCGGGCAGCACCGCGTACCACAGGAAGGAGGACGCGGGCACGCCGAGCATCCGGGCGAGGGCGCCGACGAGCACCTCGATCGACGCCACCGGCGGCTCCCCGGCGATCGCGTCCGTCTTCCCGGAGGTGAACATGACGTCCCGGAGCGGGATGCGGCCCGTCGCGGCCGTGGCGACCGAGCGTGACACGAAGTAGGCGTCGTCGGCGTCGGTGTTGACGATGAACAGCGACGCCACGGCGAACCCGGCGCCGGTGAGGAGCGCCAGCGGCGTCCCCCAGCGCAGGTCCCGCTCGTCCGCCTCCCCGGAGGGCTCGTCCGCCCCGTCCCCGGGCTCCCCCTCCGGGCCGGACGGGGCGCGGCGGCGCAGGAGCCAGGCGGCGGACGCCGCGACGCTCACCAGCCCCGGCGCCCACGCGCACCACCACGGGACCCCGGACGGGTGCAGGCCCGCGCACGTCCCCGCCGCGAGGCCCGCCGCCACCGCCACCGCGGCCAGTGCGCGCGGCGGCGCCCCGGCGGCCCGGACCCGGCGATCGGGCCAAAGCGGCCTGCCGTCCCGCCACAGGCCCCGCCGCGCCACGAGCACGGCGAGCACGGCCGCCGGCACCAGCCAGGCGGCCAGCAGGACCGCGGTGGGCGGCCGGAGCAGCAGGCCGAGATGGTAGACGAGGGTCCACGCGGCGAACAGCAGCACGGCGCCGTCGCCGACCCCGTCCATGATGCGCGTCGTGCGCGATGCCCCCGTCAGACCGCCGTCCCTCGTCTCAGTGGAACGATCCCGAAGTTGGATCATCCGATTCCCCCAGTGCGCGCGTGTGCTCTCACCGTCCTCTGCCGGCGGGGGTGGCCGAGTGTCCGGAGGCACGGTGCTGTTTAGTGATCTTGTTCTTTACGACGCCCCGGCGGCCCGGGGAGTTCACAGGCTCCGCCAAGAAGTTGATCTTTGCTGGCGTACCCGGAGTCCGCCCCTCGATGCCACAAGTCACGATTTACTGCGCCATATCCGATCTGCATGTTCTGATGGAGCGGTACGAAAACCCTATGTGCCCGGTGCGGGTGCGCGCGATGGGAAGTGATGCGCGGTGCGCCATGCGTTCGGCCTCGTCCTCGGCGTCGTGCTGACCCCCGCGCTGCTCTACGGCGCGGCCTGGGGCTACGTGCAGGCGGGCCAGTCCTTCGACGGGTCCGGGCAGGAGATCACCGACCGCACCCGCATCTACGGGGCGTTCGCCCTGCTCGCCGCCGTCGGCCTGGTGATGGGCGTGATCATCGTCGCGCGGTGGGCGTCGCCGCTGGTCTCGCTCGTCCCCGCGCTGGCGCTGCTCGGGCTCTCCGCCTCCTTCCTGGTCGACCCCGGCCGCGTCCTGGACCTGCCGGGCAAGGTGCCCCCCTCCGGCGACATGGACTTCGGGCTGCGCATGCTGCTCGGCTCGGGCGTCTACGCGATGATGGGCTTCGCGCTGCTGATGCCGACGTGGGCGCCGCGCCGCTGGGGCTCCGCCCGCGACGAGGAGGCCGCCGAGCCCGAGTACTACTCCGCCGTGGAGCGCTGAGGCGGCGCTGCGCGGCCACCACCGCCGCCGCGTTCGCCGAGCGCGGCAGCCGCAGCCATTGCCGGGGCCCCTCGACCCGCTCGGCCTCGATCCGTCCGGTCGCGGGGCCGTCCAGCGCGACCGGCGGGCCCGGCCTCGCCAGCTCCACCACCAGCATCCGGTCGGCGCCGACGGTCCGGCGCAGCTCGTCCAGGCCGCCGCCGTCGTAGGCCGGCCGACAGTGATCGATGATCATGAACGCGAGCGGCGCGACGAACGTCACGCCGCGCACGAAGTCCCGGGCGAAGACGGTCATCGGGCACTGCGTCAGGAACGCGCCCCCGTAGGTGAGCGACTTGGTCGCGCCGTGGCTCTCGATCGGCACGAACTGCAGGGCGCCCGACAGCACCCACAGCCCGCCGAAGATCGCGGTTCCGGCCGGCACCATGAGCGGGACCATCGCCGCCCGCCCCGGCGTCCAGGGCGCCTCCAGTCGCGGCAGCGCGAGGACGAGGACGGTCACCGCCGGGACCAGCTTCCCGAAGCGCCGCGGCCACGGCGAACGCGGCCGGCCCGGCGCCGCCCGGCCGGCTGAACGGGAACACCAGCGACCCCGCCAGCAGCGGCGGGCCGCCGCGCAGCGCCAGCGTCCCGGCCGCGCGCCCGAGGTCGTCGGCCAGCCATCAGCCCTGGAGGCCGACCGGGCGGTGCAGGTCGATCGCCACGTCGCCGTCGCGGATCCGCGTGGCGAGGTCCAGCCCGCCGAAGATCTGGACGGGTCCGATCAGGGCCTGCGTCAGGAAGCAGAAGGTGACGGCGTCGGCCGCGTCGTACCCGCCGAGCGAGGGGCGCTCATGCCAGAGGGCCACCAGCCACCAGACCCACGGAAGGACGCTCACTTGCCGAGAGCCTAGAACCCCGCACGCGGGCGGACAAACCGGACCGCGCCCCCACCGGCGTCGACGTGCGGCGAGCCGCTGTCATGAGGCCCTCCATGACAACGACTCGCCGCGAGCGAACGAGGGAAGGTCAGCCCTGGGGGAGGGCCGGCTTGGTCGGGGAGTAGATCCACTCCTTGAAGAACTGCGTCAGGTCCTGGCCGGAGACCTTCTGGGCCAGGGCGGTGAACTGCTCGGTGGTGGCGTTGCCGTACCGGTGCTGGGCGAGCCACGTCCGCAGCAGGGCGAAGAACTTCTCGTCACCGATCTTCTCGCGGAGGAGTTGCAGCGCGATGCCGCCGCCGCTGTAGACCCGCGCGTTGAACATGGTGTCGCGCTGCGGGTCGGCCGTCACGACCGACCAGAACGGGCGGCCCGCCGGGTCGGGGAACGGACGGGAGTTGTACGTCGTGCGGGCCTGGTCGTGGACGGTGGCGCCGCCCTGCTTCTCGGCCCACCACCACTGCGCCCAGGTGGCGAAGCTCTCGTTCAGCCAGATGTCCTTCCAGCGCTTCGGGGAGACGCTGTCGCCGAACCACTGGTGCGCCAGCTCGTGCGCGATGGTCCCGGTGTTGCGGACGGCCGAGTACACCGGCTTGCCCTGGGTCTCCAGGGAGAAGCCGAGCGGCTGGCCGTTGAACTGGGCGTCGTCGGCGATCGCGCCGGTGGTACTGAACGGGTACGGGCCGAAGGTCTGTTCCCACAGGTCCGTGACCTGGCTGGTGGTGTCGAAGAAGAAACCGACCGCGTTCGGCTGGGCCTTGATCAGTTCGGGGTCGACGGCGGTGTAGTTGCGCACGCCGCCGGGCGTCCGGCCGTCCCTGATGTCCCACTTGCCGATGTCGATGGTGGTGAGGTAGCTCGCCATCGGGCTGCTCTCACGCCACTTGAAGACGCTGGCGGACGTGGCCGCGCGGCGCCGGCTGAACGAGGCGACGGTGTTCTGCGTGCCGGTCAGCAGGCCGTTCGCGACGGCCCTCAGGCCCTTCGGCACCGCGATCGTGTAGTCGTAGGTGGCCTTGTCGCTGGGGTGGTCGTTGACCGGGAACCAGGTGGAGGCGCCGTTGGGCTCGCCGCCGATGAACGCGCCGTCCGGGGTGTGCAGGAACCCGTACGGGGAGCCGAACACGATCGGCGAGCCGACGATGGTCTGCGGGACGCCGCCGTAGGTGACGACCGCCGTGAACGTCTTGCCCTTGCGCAGGCCCTTGCGCGGGGTGACGATCAGCTCCTGGCCGCGCCGCTTGTAGGTGGCTTTGCCACGGTCCACCTTCACCTGGTCGACGTCCATGCCGGACAGGTCCAGGTCGAAGCTCGACAGGTTCTGCGTGGCCTTCGCGGTGATGGTCACGGTGCCGTCGAGCTGGTCGTAGTCGGGGTCGTAGCGGAGGTTCAGCGAGTAGTGCTGGACGTCGTATCCGCCGTTGCCCTCCAAGGGGAAGTAGGCATCGCCGACTCCGGGAGCGCCGGGGGTGTAGCGCTCGCGGGCGGTGGCGGAGGCGGCCGGGGCGAGCGCGAGCACGCTTACGGCCGCGACGGCGATCGGAAGCATTCGCCCGGGGGTGGCCCGGGGCGGCATGAACCGGTTGTGGCGCGACGCCATTTGAGGATCCTCTCCCTTGAGTGATCACAAGCGTGCTTACATTGCCCGCATTGCCAGGAGATGTCGAGACATGTGCCGAATGTGGCCGCGGGTGTCCGCAGGTGCGGGCGGGTACGGCGTGCCGGATCGGGCTCCCGGACGGACGCGCGCCAGAAGGCCCCCGCGGGTGTAGGGACGCGGGGGCCTTCGGTGTGAGGGGAGGAATGGCCTGGAAAGATCGGTGCGGATCAGGTGCGGGTCAGTGGAACTGGCCCTCTTCGGTGGAGCCCTTCAGCGCCGTGGTGGACGAGTCGGGCGCGATCGCGGTGCTGACCAGGTCGAAGTAGCCGGTTCCGGCCTCGCGCTGGTGCTTGACCGCGGTGAAGCCCTTCTCGGCCGCCGCGAACTCGCGCTCCTGGAGCTCGACGTAGGCCGTCATGCCCTCGCGGGCGTAGCCGTGGGCCAGGTCGAACATGCCGTAGTTGAGCGCGTGGAAGCCCGCCAGGGTGATGAACTGGAACGTGAAGCCCATGTGGCCGAGCTCGCGCTGGAACTTGGCGATGGTCGCCTCGTCCAGGTGCGCCTTCCAGTTGAAGGACGGCGAGCAGTTGTAGGCCAGCATCTGATCCGGGTACTCGGCCTTGACGGCCTCGGCGAACCTGCGGGCCTGCTCTAGGTCCGGGGTGCCGGTCTCCATCCAGATGAGGTCGGAGTAGGGCGCGTAGGCCCTGGCGCGGGCGATGCAGGGCTCGATGCCGTTGCGGACGCGGTAGAAGCCCTCGGCGGTGCGCTCGCCGGTGGTGAACTCGCGGTCGCGCTCGTCCACGTCCGTCGTGATCAGGGTCGCGGCCTCGGCGTCGGTCCGCGCGATGATCACTGACGGCACGCCGGCGACGTCGGCCGCGAGGCGGGCGGTGTTCAGCGTCTTGATGTGCTGCGAGGTCGGGATCAGCACCTTGCCGCCGAGGTGGCCGCACTTCTTCTCGGAGGCCAGCTGGTCCTCCCAGTGCACGCCCGCGGCGCCCGCGGCGATCATGCCCTTCATCAGCTCGAAGGCGTTCAGTACGCCGCCGAAGCCCGCCTCGGCGTCGGCCACGATCGGCGCGAGGAAGTGCGTGTCGCCCTCGCCCTCGGCCCACTGGACCTGGTCGGCGCGCAGCAGCGCGTTGTTGATGCGCCGCACGACGGCCGGGACCGAGTTGGCCGGGTAGATGCTCTGGTCGGGGTAGGTCTGGCCCGCGAGGTTGGCGTCGGCCGCGACCTGCCAGCCGGACAGGTAGATGGCCTTGAGGCCGGCCTTCACCTGCTGGACGGCCTGGAGCCCGGTCAGCGCGCCGAGCGCGTGGACGTAGTCCTCCTCGTGCAGGAGCCGCCAGAGCCGCTCGGCGCCGAGGCGGGCGAGCGTGTGCTCCTCCTGGACCGAGCCGCGGATCCGCACGACGTCCTCGGCCGTGTAGGTCCGCTCGATGCCCTTCCAGCGGTCGTCGGTGTCCCACTGCCGCCGCAGCTCCTCAGCTGCGCCCTTGAGGCGACTGTCGCTCATGTCGTGCCCTTCTGTGTCGTCCCCTGGGTGCTTGGACCTGACTATGCCCCGCCCGCGGGCGCCGTTGAACTCGCGGGTAACAGAAGAATTGCGAAATTTCCGCTATTATGAAGCGGTGACGACCTTGCGGCCAGAAGAACCCCTCATCTTGACGAGCGACGTGGATCTCGTCACCTTCGGGCAGCGGCTCCGCCATCTCCGGCGGGGCCGCGGCATGACGCTGGCGGACCTGGGCGCGCGCGTCGGGCGCGCGCCGTCCCAGCTCTCCCTGCTGGAGAACGGCCGGCGCGAGCCCAAGCTGTCGCTGCTGCAGTCCCTCGCCGCCGCGCTGGAGTGCCCGGTCGAGGAGCTGCTGCGCCGCCAGCCGCCGAGCCGCCGCGCGCAGCTGGAGATCCAGCTGGAGGAGGCGCAGCGCGACCCGCTCTACGCCGCGCTCGGGCTCTCGCACCTCAAGGTCGGCAAGCGGATGCCGAACGAGGTGATCGAGCACATCCTGGCGCTGTACGGGGAGCTGAGGCGCAGCCGCACCAAGCCCACCGCGAGCCCGGAGGAGGCCCGCAAGGCCAACGCCGAGCTGCGCCGCCAGATGCACGAGCGCGGCAACCACTTCCCCGAGATCGAGACGATCGCCGCCCAGGCGCTGGACTCCGTCGGCTACCGGGGCGGCGCGGTGTCGCAGGGCGTGCTGATGACGCTCGTCGGCCACTTCGGCTTCGGCCTGCGGTACGTCCAGGACCTGCCGCGCTCCGTCCGGTCGATCACCGACCTGCGCAACCGGCGGATCTACCTGGAGCGCGAGCAGCTCGGCATGCACACCCCGCGCACGATCCTGCTGCAGACCCTGGGGCACATCGCGCTGGACCACGACCAGCCCCGCGACTTCGCCGACTTCCTGCGCCAGCGCGTCGAGGCGAACTACTTCGGCGCCGCGATCCTGATGCCCGAGCGCAGCGTCGTGCCGTTCCTCCAGGAGGCCAAGGCCGCCCGGGAACTGTCGGTGGAGGACCTGGCCGACGTGTTCTCGGTCTCCTACGAGATGGCGGCGCACCGGTTCACCAACGTCGCGACCCACCACCTCGGCCTGGAGCTGCACTTCACCAAGAACGACGAGAACGGCACGATCTACAAGGCCTACACCAACGACGGCCTCGCCTTTCCGCAGGACGAGGACGGCGCGATCGAGGGCCAGCGGATGTGCCGGCAGTGGGCCGGGCGGCACGTGTTCGGCGCCGAGGACCGCTTCTCGGTCTACTACCAGTACACCGACACGCCCAACGGGACGTACTGGTGCCTGTCGCACATCGACCCGAGCCACGAGCGCGACTTCGCGATCACGCTGGGCGTCCGGTTCGAGGACTCGCGCTGGTTCCGCGGACGCGAGACGACCCGGCGGGTCAAGTCGGCCTGCCCGGACGGCGACTGTTGCCGGCGGCCCCCCAAGGCCCTGTCCGACCGGTGGGAGGGCATGGCCTGGCCGTCCGCCCGCGCGCACTCCCACGTCCTGTCCGTCCTGCCGCCCGGCGCGTTCCCGGGCGTGGACGAGGCGGACGTCTACGCATTCCTGGACAAGCACGCCGCCGAATGACGGACGTGTTGTGGCCGTGTTAACTCTTCGGGTCGGCCGGGCCCGGTCCGTGTCGGCGGCGGGTGCTCAGGGCGCCGGTGGCGTTTCCTGGGACGAGTCGCCTCGGTCCGGGGGCGGCTCCGGTCGGGAGGGGAAGTGCGTGCTGCCTGAGGTCGCTTCATGGTCGCGCCGTCGTACGAGCAGGGCGGAGGACTGGCCGCCGCACAGCCTGTCGGCCGCCAAGGGCGCCGCCAGGATCAGCGTCGTGCTCCCCGCGCGCGACGAGGAGGCGACGGTCGGCGCGATCGTGGCCGCGATCCGGACGGACCTGGTCGAGCGGATCCCGCTCGTCGACGAGATCGTCGTGGTCGACTCGCGCTCGCGCGACCGGACGGCCGCCGTCGCCGCCGCGGCGGGCGCCAAGGTGGTCGCCCAGGACGCCGTCCTGCCCGGGCAGGGCCGGATGTCCGGCAAGGGCGAGGCGCTGTGGAAGTCCCTGGCGGCGACCACCGGCGACCTCATCGTGTTCGTGGACGCCGACCTGCGCGGGTTCACCTCGTCCTACGTCACCGGGCTGCTCGGGCCGCTGCTGGCCGACCCGTCCGTCGGCTACGTCAAGGGCTGCTACGACCGGCCGCTGATCGACGGGGACCGGCGCGCCGAGGGCGGCGGCGGCCGGGTGACCGAGCTGGTCGCGCGCCCGCTGATCAACCTGCACTGGCCGCTGCTCGCCGGGGTCGTGCAGCCCCTCGGCGGGGAGTACGCGGGCCGCCGCGCGCTGCTGGAGCGCCTGCCGTTCGTCACCGGCTACGGGGTCGAGCTGGGCCTGCTGCTGGACGTCTGCCAGGACTCCGGGCTCGACGCGATCGCCCAGGTGGACCTCGGCCGCCGCGTCCACTCCCACCAGTCCACCGAGGCCCTCGGCGCCATGTCGGGCCAGATCATGCTGACCGCCTGGTCGCGGCTGGAGCGGCAGGGCCGGATGATCCCGCTGGGCGCCCCCGCCACCGCGCTCACCCAGTTCCGCCGCGTCCCGGACGGGCACGACGCGCGGACCAGCGACGTCGCGGTGGGGGAGCGCCCGCCGATGATCGAGGTCCCCGGCTACGCGTCCGCCCGGACCCTCTCGCCCGGCCGCGGGTAGCGCTCCGCTGCTACCGTTGGTAACAGCCGTATTGGAGAGAGGTCCAGTAAACATGACGAGCCCGGATTCGACGCCGTTCTCGCTGGAGCCCAGCGAAGATGTCCGCGAGGTCAGGGAGTGGGTCCACGCCTTCGCCAGGGACGTCATCCGTCCGGCGGCGGAGGAGTGGGACGAGCGCGAGGAGACCCCCTGGCCGCTGATCCAGGAGGCGTCCAAGGTCGGCCTCTACTCGCTCGACTTCTTCGCCACCCAGTGGCTGGAGCCGACCGGCCTCGGCATCCCGGTGGCGTTCGAGGAGCTGTTCTGGGGCGACGCCGGCATCGCGCTGTCGATCGTGGGCACCGGCCTCGCCGCCGCCTCCATCGCGGCCGTGGGCACGCCCGACCAGATCAACGAGTGGGTCCCGCAGATGTTCGGCACGCCCGACGACGTCAGGCTCGGCGCCTTCTGCGCCTCCGAGCCCGACGCGGGCAGCGACGTGGGCTCCATCCGGGCCCGCGCGGTGTTCGACGAGGCCAAGGACGAGTGGGTGCTGGACGGCACCAAGACCTGGGCGACCAACGGCGGCATCGCCGACGTCCACGTCGTGGTGGCCTCCGTCCACCCCGACCTCGGCAGCCGCGGCCAGGCGAGCTTCATCGTCCCGCCGAACACCCCCGGGCTCAAGCAGGGGCAGAAGTTCAGGAAGCACGGCATCCGCGCCTCGCACACCGCCGAGGTCGTCCTGGACGGCGTGCGGATCCCGAGCCGCCTGATCATCGGGGGCAAGGAGAAGTTCGACGAGCGCATCGCCCGGGTCCGCGAGGGCAAGCGGGCCAAGGGCCAGGCCGCGATGAAGACGTTCGAGACCACGCGCCCGTCGGTCGGCGCGATGGCCCTCGGCGTCGGGCGCGCCGCCTACGACTACGCCCTGGGGTACGCGCGGGAGCGCGAGCAGTTCGGCAAGAAGATCGGCGACTTCCAGGCCATCGCGTTCAAGCTGGCCGACATGAAGTGCCAGGTCGACGCCGCCCGCCTGATGGTGTGGCGCGCCGCCTGGATGGCGCGCACCGGCAAGGACTTCGAGAACGCCGAGGGCTCGATGGCCAAGCTGATGGCGAGCGAGATGGCGGTGCGGGTCACCGAGGAGGCCATCCAGATCCTCGGCGGCAACGGCTACACCCGCGAGTACCCGGTCGAGCGCATGCACAGGGACGCCAAGATCTTCACGATCTTCGAGGGCACCAGCGAGATCCAGCGCCTGGTCATCGGCCGCACCCTCACGGGCCTGCCCGTCCGGTAGCGGCCCGGCGGCTACAGGATGGCCACGTCGTAGAGGATCCGCTCCATCGACCGCACCGGCAGGCCGGGGTTGCCCGCGGCGCTCCTGGCCGCCGCCGGGTCGTCGAGCAGTTCCAGCACGCGGGCGACGGGCAGCCGCGCGTCGCCCGCCGCGGCGGCGCGCACGCGCGGTTCGCCGTCGCGGCTGAGCCGCTCGACCACCGCCGGGGACGCGCCCGGGTCGCGGACGGCCAGCATCCGCGCGACCGGGTCGGGTGAGCCCGCGAGGCGCGCCAGGCCGGCGTGCGGGAAGTTCGGGTGCCGGAGCCGCTCGAACCGGAACACGTGCGGCGACTCCAGCGTCACCGCGAGCAGCAGGTCGGCGGGCGCGTCGGGATGGTGCTCGGCCAGCAGCGCCCGCACGGTGGAGTCGTCGTCGCGGGCGAGGCGCGCGACGAGGTCCCCGGGGAGGTGGGGGCTGTGGGCGGCGAGGCGGCGCAGGCCGACGTGGGCGGACGCGGCGTACCGCCGCAGCAGGTCCGCGTCGTCCAGCCGGTCGCGGAACCAGCGCGGCGGGCGCAGCCGGTCGCGCGCGCCGACGCGGTAGTCGATGGCGGCGCGCTCCTTCTCGGTCAGCTCGGGGCGCAGCGACACCGCGAGCCGCACCTCGTCCTCGGGGTCGGCGGCCAGCTCCGTCACGAGGTCGGCGGGCAGGCTCGGGTTCGCCGCCGCGGCGGCGCGCATGCAAGGCCGGTCGTGCCGGGACAGCGCCAGCGCCTGGGCCCGGTCCAGGACGGCGTCGGACGCGACGCTCTCGCAGCCGTCCGCCAGGAGCGGCGCGACCAGGTCGGGGCGCCGGCGGTAGCCGTGCAGCATCGCCTGCCGCCGCACGTCCGGGTCGGGGTCGTCCAGGGCGGCGTCCACCACTTCGGGCGGCGGGTCCCGCCACAGCTGGAGCGCGTTCCGCCGGACCTTCGGGTCGGCGTCGGCCGCCAGCGCCGCCCGGACGGCCCCGGGCAGCGACGCCAGCTCGCACAGCGCGTGCCGGACCCGCGCGTCGGGGTCGGCGGCGAGCCGCGCGACGGTCTGCGCCGGGAGCGGCTCGGCGCCGTCCCACCGCAGGTCGGGGCCCCAGGCGACGGCCATGCGGATCGCCGGGTCGGGGTCGGCGGCCAGCCGGGCGCGCAGCCCGGCGGGGACGCGGCCGTCCATGGCCAGCAGCCGCCGCGTCCGCGGGTCGGGGTGGCGCATGACCGCGTCGTACACCGCGCCGGGGACGCCGGGCCGGTGCACCAGCGCGGCCCTGATCCGGTGCTCGGCGTGCTCCAGGATCCGCAGGAGGATGTCCTCCGGCGCGCTCGGGTTGGCGGCGAGCCCTTCCAGGCGCACCGAGTAGAGGGTCTCCACCCTTCGACCTCCCTGAGCCGCCTGGTCGATCACGGTAACCGGTCGGCCCGCCGGCCCGGAAGCCCGGGGTGCCGGGGAGGGCGCCGCAGGCCAGTGGTGTTGGCACCGGGTAACACCCCCGGATACCGTTCGGTGCGTGCCCGACCGTCCCGTCCGCCCGCGTCCTCTGCGGGCCCCGCCGCCCGCGACCCTGGCGTACGGTGATCAGGTCATGACGAGCCAGGCGGGCGCCGGTCCGGGATCGCGGCGCGATCCCGACCGCCGCCGTGCCCTGCTGGAGGCGGCCGACCGGGTCATCCAGCGGGAGGGCCCGGGCGCGTCGATGGCCTCGATCGCGGCGGAGGCGGGGATCAGCAAGCCGATCCTGTACCGCCACTTCGGCGACAAGAGCGGCCTCTACCAGGCGCTGGCCGAGCGGCACACGCGCAAGCTGATCGAGGGCATCCGGGCCGAGTTCTCCCGGGACGATTCGGTCCGCGCGCGCACCCGCTCCACCATCGACACCTACCTGTCGACGATCTCGGCGAACCTCAACCTGTACCGGTTCCTGATGCACCGGGCCAGCGCCGAGGACGCGGCCACGCGCAGCGCGATGAGCACGATGATCCGCGACGTGAGCCGGGAGCTGGCCGAGGTGATGATCGACGAGGGCGAGCCGGCGGACCGGACCCGCGCCTACGTGTGGGGCCACGCGATCGTCGGCATGGTGCAGACCGCCGGGGACTGGTGGCTCGACCACGACGGCGACGTGCCGAGGGAGGCCGTGGTGGACGGCCTGGCCGACCTCATCCTCGGAGGGCTCCCGGCCGCCGCGGCCGGCGCCCCCGTCCTGCAGTTGTTCCGAGAACCACGATCCCCGAGGTGACTGTGCAGACCCAGACCGACCGGCGGCCCGACGCGGCCGCTCCGCGCCCCGAACCGGCCGTCGAGACCGAGCGGCGGCCCTGGGGCGCCTTCGAGCGCTTCACGCTCAACGAGCCGTCCACCGTGAAGATCATCCACGTGGAGCCGGGGCAGCGCCTCAGCCTCCAGCGGCACCGCCACCGCGACGAGATGTGGGTCGCGCTCGACCCGGGCGCGGTGTTCGAGGTGGCCGGGCGGCGCGTCCTGCCGGAGGTGGGCGAGCGGGCGTTCATCCGCGCCGGCGAGACCCACCGGCTGAGCTCGGACGGCCCGGCCGTCCGGGTCATGGAGATCGCCTTCGGGCACTTCGACGAGGACGACATCGAGCGCCTGGAGGACTCCTACGGCCGCGACTGACCGCCCGCGGGCAGCACGCCCTGGGCGACCCGCTGGGCCCGTCCCTCGTCGGCGCCGGGCCCCTTGAGGGACACGAACCCCCAGGCCCCGGGCTTCCACTCCCAGGCCAGCTCCACGGCGCCCGGGCGCAGCACCGGCACCGCGAGCACGTAGGCGCGGTGGCCGTGCACGTCCGGCGCGGGCCGTCCCCGGGGGGCGCGGCCCCCGCTGCCGGGCGGCAGGCCCCCGGCCGGGTACATCTCCACGAGCCCGTCGGCGCGCAGCGTCCCGCCGGGCCGCTCCACGCGCAGCGTGATCCGCTGGACGTCGCGTCCGGGCTGGTAGGACGCCGGGGCGAAGCCGCCCGCCGAGCCGACGCTGAACGCGTGCCGCCCCGCGTCGAAGTGCTCGGCCGGGGCGACGGGCCGGGGCTCCGGCGCCGCGGCGGGCCGTCCGAGGAGGGCCGTCGCAGCGGCTATCGCGGCGACGGCGGCGACGGCGGACGTCATGGCCGCGGCGCGGCGCGCGCGCACACGGCGCCGCCCTGCCCGGACGGCGTCCTCCGGATCGGCGGTCCCGCCCGTCGGCGCCTCGAAGCCGCGCAGCGCCGCGAGGAGCCGCGCGGCGTCCCGCTCCCGTTCGTCCACCGTGCTACTCCTCTCCCCGGTCGCGGCGCGTCATCGGCGCGGCCCAGTCCTGTGCGCCCAGCAGGTCGCGCAGGCGGGCCAGCCCGTGCGCGGTCTGGCTCTTGACGGTCCCCTCGGAGCATCCGAGGGTCCGCGCGACCTCCGCCACCGGCAGGTCGCACAGGAACCGCAGCACGAGCACCGCGCGCTGCCTCGGCGGGACGCGCTCCAGCGCCGCCCGCAGCACGGCCTGCGTCTCCACGTCCGTCCCCGGCGCCGCCGCCCGCTCGGGCGTGTCGGACGGCGCGCCGGTGAGCCGGACCCTCGCCCACGCCAGCCGCCGCTCGTTGAGGAACGACCGCATCAGGATCGCGCGGACGTAGCGGTCCAGGTCGTCGGCCGCGCGGGCGCGCTTCCAGTGGACGTACAGGCGGGTGAGGGCCGTCTGGACGATGTCGTCCGCGCGGTGCGGGTCGCGGCACAGCAGGTGCGCGATCCGCCGCAGCCCGGGCAGCGCGCCGGTGACGTACTCCACGTACTCGCGCTCGTCGGCCGACCGCACCGCCGCCCGCCTCCCCGCCCGTCGTCCCGCCTGCGTTCTCGTCGGTGAGACGACCGCCGGAGGGAGAAAGGTCACGCGATCCGCGTCCATGTCCCGGTCACCCCCGCGGCCCGCCGGTGAGGTCCCGGACGTCCCACACCCACACGCCGCCCTCGTACCGGCCGGGCCCCAGCAGCTCCTGGAGCACCTCGCGGAGGACCCGCTGC
The DNA here is from genome assembly GCF_004349215.1 of Actinomadura rubrisoli. Classification (GTDB taxonomy): domain Bacteria; phylum Actinomycetota; class Actinomycetes; order Streptosporangiales; family Streptosporangiaceae; genus Spirillospora; species Spirillospora rubrisoli. Next base: position 31,616 of record NZ_SMKU01000028.1, read on the forward strand.
TTGGCGTTCGGGCCGAGCACGACCGCGTCCGCCCGCCAGTAGGCCAGGTCGGCGCGGGCGGCGGCCCGGTCGGCGTCCCCGACGACCGGGGGCCGCTCCTCGTCGCGCGCCTTGGCCAGCAGGTCGGACGTGGGGCGCCGCGCCGCGCCGTACCCGCCCTCGCGGCCGGGGCCGAACGGGCCGATGAAGTAGCCCTCCGGGACGGGGAAGCCGAAGCCCGCCTCGACCTGCCAGTGCAGCGGCGTCGCGTCCGGGACGTCGGGTAGCGGCGCGGGCACCAGCGCCCGCCCGGGGCGGACGTGGCGGCGCCAGGTCCCGTCGGCGAAGAACGCCGGGACGGGCGGGCGGTCCTGCGCGGCCAGCGGCTTCGGCGCGATCGGGAGCAGCGCCTGGGCGAGCACGACGCAGCACAGCAGCCGGACCCCGGCGGCGCGCGGCGTCCCCGCCGGGGCCGTGGCGAGGAACCGGTCCACGCCGAGCGCCAGCAGCAGCCCGGCCGCGGGAGCACACAGCAGCGTGAGGCGCGACTCGATCACCGACTCGTACAGCGGGGCCTCCGAGACCAGCCGCCACGGGCCGGGGACGCCGGTCCGATGCCCGTCCACGACCACCTCGGGGCCGAGGGACAGCAGGACGGCCGCGACGATCACCGCGCCCAGCGCCCGGACGAGCGGGTCCCGGCGCTGCCAGGTGACCAGCGCCGCGACCAGCACGGCGAGCGGCCAGCCGAAGAACGCGTTCTGCTCGGTCGGGCTCACGTCGAGCGGGCCGGGCGCGGCCTGGTGCCCCGCCAGCGACTGGCGCGCGAACGCGGTGAGCACCGCGACGTCGTTGCCGGACGGCCCGTGCACCAGCCCGTCGTAGCTCTGCGGGCCGAAGAACTGCCACAGCAGCGCGTAGGTCGTGAGGGGCAGGAAGACCACCGCCGCGACGCCGCAGCCCGCGGCGATCCGTCCCGCCGCCGCCCGCGCCGCCGCCGGGCGGAACGCCGCGTACGCCGCCGCGAACAGGGCGAGGCCGGTCGCGGTGAGCAGCAGTGCCTCCTCGCCCAGGTAGATCTGGTAGGCCGCCAGCAGGCCGAGGAACGCGCCCTCGCGCAGCGGCCGGCCCTCCCCGCGCGCCAGCCGGACGAGCCGTCCGATCATGAACGGGACGGCGGCCAGCACGACGAAGTTCGGATGCGCGTTGGCGTGCGAGATGATCGGCGGCGCGAACCCGCAGAAGCCCCCGCCCACGGCGGCGGCCGCCCGCGAGGCCCCCAGGTGCCGCTGGAACAGGCGGTACCAGGCCGCGGCGCTCCCGCCGAGCCCGAGCGTGAGGACCAGCGCCCAGGTCGCGGACGGCCCGAACGCCAGCGTCACCGGCGTCAGCGGGACCGAGACGCCGAGCATGACCGTGTTGGCCATCAGGTTCACGCCGCCGGGGAAGTTCTGCAGCGTGGTGGAGAACGGGTCGTCCAGGCGCGTGACGGCGCGGGCGGTCACCGCGAAGAACCACTCCCACTGCGTCTGGTCCTGGCCGCCGTCGACCAGGTAGCGGCGGCCCGGGTCGGCCCACAGCCGCCCGAGGACGGCGAACGCCGCCAGCAGGAACCCGGCCGCGACGGCGAGGTCGGCCTCCCGGCCGCTCAGCCGCCGGTAGCGGGGCCGCCCGCCGTCCACGCGTGGCCGGACCCCGGCCTCGGCGGTCATGCCGGCACCCGCCGGGGGCCGTCCGCCGCGCGGGAGCCGGAGCCCGCGGAGCCGGAGCCCCCGGAGCCGGGGGGAGGGGAGGCGGGCGACGTGCGCCCGAGCCGCAGTCGGACGAGGACCACCTCGCCGAGCACCTTCGCATAGTCCACGGGACGGATCTTGGACCCTGGGCGGTGCGTCCAGCGAACCGGGACCTCCGCGACGGGCCATCCCCGCCGGGCGAACAGGCAGAGGATCTCCACGTCGAAGCCCCAGCCGTCCACCCGCGCCGCCGCGAACGCGCTGCGGGCCCGGCCGCCGTCGAACAGCTTGAAGCCGCACTGGGTGTCGGCGACGCCGCGCACCGCCAGGGCCCGGATCAGCATCCGGCCGAGGCCGGCGGCGGGCAGCCGCAGCGGGTGCCGCCGGACGTGCGCGCGCGAGCCGATCGCGGCCGCGAACCCGGGTTCCAGCCGGGCGCGGAGCCGGGCCAGTTCCTCGACGGGCGTCGCGAGGTCGGCGTCGGTGACCAGGACGAGCCGGCCGCGCGAGGCGAGCACGCCCGTCCGCACGGCGTGGCCCTTGCCCCGGTTGGCGGGCGTGCGCAGCAGCCGGATCCGCGGGTCGCGCCGGGCGGCGGCCCGGACCGGCCCCGCCGTGCCGTCCGTGGAGCCGTCGTCGACGACGATCAGCTCCCAGCGGTCCGTCCCCCGGCCGAGGTGCGCCCTGACCGCGTCGAGCGTGCGGGGCAGCCGGGCCATCTCGTTGTAGACGGGGATCACGACCGTCAGCTCGACGGGGCGGGAGAGTGAGGCGTTCACACCCAGGGGACCGCGCGGGCCGCCCGCCCGGTTGTATGGCATAGGTCACATACTGAACGACCGGCACGTCCCGCGCCCATCAGCGCGGCCGAGGCGGCGGGCGGCGCGCGCCACGCGGGCGGACGGGGACGCGGCGGATCACCGCAGCGGCGACCACGGGCCCGGGGCGAGATCCGGTCGCCGGCCCGTGCTGCCGCGCGTCGCCCGGTACAGCTCGCCCTGGTGGACCACCAGCGCGCCCCGCTCGTACGCGGTGCCGCCCTGCCAGCCGGGCACGCCGACCGCGGAGATGCGGCTGCCGCGGCCGTCCGCGCCGCGGGTGCGGGCCAGCGCCGTCGCGCCGACCTCGACCGGCCCGGCGTACGGCCGCCAGCGCGTGCCGTCCGTCGAGTACTCGATGGCCATGCCCGGGTTGCGGACGTTCGCGGTCAGCACGCCACCGGAGATCTTCGCGCCGGGCGGCGGGACGCGGTAGTTCACGCCCCGGCCGGGCAGCCCGACCGGACGGTAGTACGACAGGAGCGGGAACGTGACCTGGCCCAGGGTGTTGGCGAAGGTGTCCCACGCCGCGCCCATCCTGTCCGGCGGCGGGATGTCGCGGTTCCAGGCGCGCTCGGCGACGCCGAGGAGCTTGGGGAACGCCTGGTACTCGCGGATCTCGGGGGCCTTGCCGTTCTCCGCCCACAGCTGCGCCTCGATCCCCAGGATGTTCTTCCTGCCCTCGGGGGTGAGCCTCGTCCAGGACGGGCTGGGCGTGACCGGCCTGCCCCAGCGGTCCTCGACCGCGTTCGCGTACACGTCGAAGGGCTGGTAGGTGAAGGTGCTCTTCTCGTCCACGTACGCGGCCCAGTAGTAGCCGGGCTCGTCCGGGTCCTTGTTGTAGGCGAGGTCCATGTACAGGTTGGTGGCGTGGGCGAGGATCACCGGCGTGCCCTCGTTGGCGAACCGGTACGCCCAGTCCTCGCGTCCCCAGCCCCACACGTTCTGCCAGGGGAGCGGGGTGAAGCCCTTGAGCCGGAACGGGCGGGCCGGGTTGGTGATGTCCTCCCAGCCGGTCGTCGCGGCGGCGGCCTTGCGCGCGATGTCGTTCCAGCGGGTGAAGAACAGCTCCTTCAGCTCCTCACCGGGCCTGCCCGCGGTCTCGGGGTTCGCCTTGCACGCGGGCGACCCCGACCACCAGCCTTCGGGCGGCCCCGGCGGCTCGTCCCCGCCGAGGTTGATCCTGCCGAGCGGCACGCCCGCGCCCGCGTACATCTTCCCGACCTCGGCGACGAGCTTGCCCAGGAACGCGTACGTGCTGGGCAGGCAGGGGTTGACGAGGTTGTCGGTGTAGCGCTGGACGCTGGTGTGCCTGCTAGTGTCGGCCGGGTCCAGCAGCCGGTACGTCGCGTCGCGGGTGCGCTGGTAGCGGCGCTCCATCGACTGCACGGCCGCGCGGGCGTGCGCCGGGAAGTTCAGCTCGGGCACGACCTCGATGTGCCGTTCCCGGGCGTACCGCAGGATCTCCTGGAAGTCCCGCACCGAGTAGAAGCCGCCGCCCTTCCCGGTGAAGTTCTGCATGGCCTGCTCGTAGCCCTGGTAGGCGGGGGCGCGGCCGAGGTTCGCCGCGGCCGCGCCGCGCGGCTTGCCGGAGATCCCGTCGCCGCCGCCGAGGTCGTTGGCCGACCCCATGCCCTGGTGCAGCGCGCCCGTCTCCTCCAGGTCGAACGCGCGCCGGGACCCGAACCCGGTCAGCTCGGGCAGCCCCGGGACCTCCAGCCGCCAGCCCTCGTCGTTGGTCAGGCCGAGGTGCAGCCGGTTGAGCTTGGTGAAGCTCATCAGGTCGAGGAACTTCTCGATGGTCGGCCTGGTCTCGAAGTGGCGGCCCACGTCGATGTGCAGGCCCCGGTAGCCGAACAGCGGCGCGTCCGACACCGCCGCGCGCGGGATCGCGACCGTGGCGCCGCCGCGTCCCTCGGCCGCGGCCCGGTAGGCGTCCGGCGGGACGAGCTGCCGCAGCGTCTGGACGCCGTAGAGCACCCCGGCGCGGTCGGCGCCGGTGATCCGGACCCCGGCGGCCGTCGCGTCGAGCGTGTAGCCCTCGGCGTCGGCCTTGCCGTCGCCGTCCGCGTCCAGGCGCGGGTCCTCCCGCAGGCGGATCGGCGCGCCCCTCCCCTTCGCGACGTCCCGCAGCGCCGACCGCAGGTACCCGGCCTCGCCGCGCAGCGCGGGCGGCGCCGAGATCTCCGACGCCCCGCCGATCGCGACCGTCCCGCCGGACGCCGTGGCCGACAGCGGCTGCGGGACGAGCCGCTGCCGCAGCGTGAGCGCCGCCTTGGCCGAGGTGTTGTCCGCGTACCGCGTCGCCGCCGTCTCGACCGGCCGCCTGTCGCCGGAGAACGCCGTGGTCTGCTTCGGGTCGGCGGGGTCGAGCAGGGTCCTGGACGGAACCCACGCCGGCCGCCCGCCGCCGAACGCGATCGTCCACCCGGCCGGGCCGTCCGACTTGTGCGTCGCCCAGAGCTCGAAGTTGATGTCGATCGCGCGGTGCCCGCCCGGGGCGACCGCCGCGAACCCGGCCGTGGGCTTGAGCACGTAGAAGTCGCCGCTGCGCGCGGCGTCCGCGCGGCTCACCGCCAGGCCCTGGTCGGCGAGCTGCTTGCGGCCGATGTCGCCCGCCGCGTTGTCGAGCACCGCCGCGGGCTGGCGAGGGCCGTTGAAGTACATCGCCCAGCCGCCGTCCAGCGCGCAGCGGCGGTCGTTGTTGTCGAGGGTCAGCCTGGCCAGGTGGTACCGCGCGTCCGCGACGGTGTGGTCGACCGGCTGGTAGGTCACCCGCAGGTCGCGGGCGCCGGGACGGCACGCGGCGGACGCGGCGCCGGGCGCGGGGGCCGCGGCGAGCGCGCCCGCGAGGACGGCCGCCGAGGCGAGGGCCACGGGTCTGCTCGGGCTCTTCACGGGTTCCGCTCTCCTGGCGTACGAGACGGCTTCTCGGCGGGGGCCGGGACGGGCACAATGAATAGGAAAGTATCCTATCTATTTCTCATGATCCCGGTACCCGGCCCGGCCGCGGCCGAACCCCCAGGCCACGCCCGCCGGGCCGGACCCGGCCACCGGACGGGTCTTGACTCCGGCGCGATCCTGGCGCCCGGTCAGCGCAGGCCGAACTCTTATCGCCACAAAATGGCCATTATCCGACCATCATTCCCTTTGTTCTGGAATTTTAAGATGCCGCATTAGAGGGTGGTGTATCGGAGAGGACAGGGCGCCGTAACGCGATGAAAGGGCCTTGTGGGGTCGCATTCGAGGCGGCTACTGTTTTGGCCACGCGTTGGGCGAGATACGCCCAGCCGCCCGACCTATGGAGAAATGATGTACCTCAGGCCGGTGTCCGTGCTCATGGCCGCATCCGCGCTATTCGCGGCGACCTCGGCGACAGCCGCACGAGCGGAACCACCGCACCACGCTGCCCGCGCCCCGAAGGACGGCGTCGTGGAGAACTACTGCACTGGGGGTGCGGCTTACAGCAGGAACCATTATTCGAGGGTCAAGTACTCTCTGTGTTCCCAGGTCTTCAGGACCGGGGGAAATCTCTTCGTTCGCCCTGTAGCCGCTTTCGAGTATTACTACTTTTGGATCGCCTCATGGTATTCAGATGACTATATGGTCAGAATAGAAGGAGTGTACGCGGCCACCGCCGAACGGACTGAGGAGAGATTTTTTCGAAAAGACACCATTACGGGTAAGGACCAAGTTATAGGTAGGGCCGTTCCGGTGAAGCCTGGAGGCGGCTACACCGTCTCGTTTGGCGGGATGGAAAAGACGGGCGGATACTATTCTTATACAAATAGATCGTGGGAATCCGTCAACGTGGGTATTCCTCGGGCAACCATTAAGCGTAAGGCGCCGCAAGAGTAGGCCGGACGGCTCGGGTCCTGAGCGGGCACCGGTCGTTCGGAAGGAGGGTCAGGTGCTGGCGGTGATCTCCAGTTTCTTGGTCTTCGGGTCGTCCTCGTCGGCGAGGTAGTCGCCTGGACGGGTGGCGTCCACGCCGTCGGCGAGCTTCGCCGCGCGGCAGACCGCGGTGCCCGCCACGGCGACCGCCAGGTTGACGGCGAGGGCGAGCATGCCCACGTAGACCGTCATCTTGGTGTCCAGGCCGAAGTCGCCGAGATTGAAGGCCGGGGAGCCGAAGTGCTCCTTGTGCTTGGCCGGGTTCGGGGTCTCGTACAGCATCCACAGGCCCGCCGCGAGGCCCGCGGCCCAGCCGGCGATGAGCGCGCCGCGGTGGAACCAGCGGGTCACCAGCCCGAGCGCCACCGACGGCAGCGTCTGCAGGATGATCACGCCGCCGATGAGCTGCAGGTCGATGGAGAACTCGGGGTCCAGCAGCAGGATGCACGCCACCGCGCCGACCTTGACGACCAGCGAGACCAGCTTGCTGACCGTGGCCTCCTGCCGCTCGGTGGCGTCCGGGCGCAGGTACTCCTTGTAGATGTTGCGGGTGAACAGGTTGGCGGCGGCGATCGACATGATCGCCGCCGGGACGAGCGCGCCGATGCCGATGGCGGCGAACGCCACACCCGCGAACCAGTCCGGGAACATGCGGTCGAACAGCAGCGGCACGACCGTGTTGGTGTCGGGCTTGCCGTCGGTGACGACCGGCTTGACGCCCGCCGCGATGGCCATGAGGCCCATCAGCGCGATCAGGCCGAGCACGAGGCTGTAGGCGGGCAGCCCCGCCATGTTCCGCTTGATCACGTCGCGGTTCTTGCTGGCCAGCACCCCGGTGACGCTGTGCGGGTACAGGAACAGCGCCAGCGCGGACCCGAGCGCCAGCATCGCGTAGTTCAGCTGGTTGGTGCCGTCCAGCAGGATCCCGTCGCCCGGCGCCGGGCTCTTGGCGAACTTCGCCTGCGCCGAGTCGAACACATCGCCCCAGCCGCCCAGCTTCGACGGGATGTACAGCACCGCGACGATGATCACCAGGTAGATCAGGATGTCCTTGACGAAGGCGATCAGCGCGGGCGCCCGCAGGCCCGACTGGTAGGTGTAGGCCGCGAGGATCACGAACGCGATGACGATCGGCCAGTGGCCGTTGACGCCCATCGTCTTGAGCACGGCCTCGATGCCGACCAGTTGCAGCGCGATGTAGGGCATCGTCGCGACGATGCCGGTGACCGCGACCGCGAGGGCCAGCGTCGGAGAGCCGAACCGGGCCCGGACGAAGTCGGCGGGCGTGACGAAGCCGTGGACGTGCGACACCGACCAGAGCCGGATCAGCACGAGGAAGACCATCGGGTACATCACGACCGTGTAGGGCACGGCGTAGAAGCCCGCCGCGCCCGCGCCGAAGACCAGCGCCGGGACGGCGACGAAGGTGTAGGCGGTGTAGATGTCGCCGCCGATGAGGAACCAGGTGACCCAGCTGCCGAAGCTCCGGCCGCCCAGGCCCCACTCGTCCAGGCTGTGCATGGTGTCCGGCCTGCGCCACCGCGCGGCGACGAACCCCATCCCGCTGACCAGCAGGAACAGGGCGCCGAACACGATCATCTCGGTGAGGTGGTCGCTCGGCACCGGCTCAGCCCCGCTTCCGGGTCGCGCGGTAGGCGACGATCGTGCAGGCGACGCTGAGCGGGATGAACGCGAACTGTATCCAGTAGAACGCGGGGAACCCCGCCAGGCGGGGGGCGTCGCGGTTGAACAGGAACGTCAGCAGCGGGATCACGACCGGGACGATCAGCAGCCAGTTCCAGTGGCTGCGGTCCGAGCGGCGCCCCCGCGCGGGGGGCTGGTCGGCGGCGGGTTCTGTCGAGGCCAAGGGGAGTCTCCTCGTCACATGCGGGCGAAGCCGGGAGAGCTTACTCCACGGACGGTAACGGCCCGATCTCGGACACGGAACGACTCGGCGGGAGCGCTCCAGCCCGGGGAGGGCCGGCGCCCTGGGCCGCGACCCGGCCGGCGGCGGGCCGGCGCGGCGTCAGACGGTGCGGTCGGCGGCCGTCCTCGGCTCGTGCCGGACGTCGGACGCCGGGTCCGGCTCCCGCGTCCACGCCGCGAACTCCAGCAGGATCCCGTCGGGGTCCCTGAAGTAGATCGAGCGGACGAAGACGCCGTCGTGCATCTCCCGCGCGACGCCGAACTCGCTGTCGTCGTGGTTGAGCAGGACGCCGACGTCGACCCCCTTGGCGGCGAGCCGGTCGCGGTACTCCTCGATCCGCTCGGGCGGGACGTCGAAGGCGATGTGGTTCATCGACCCGACGGCCGACAGCAGCTCGCCCCGGTCGGGCAGGCCCTTGGGCGCCGACACGCCGGGGACGGCCTCGGGCGCGTCCGGGAACCAGAAGAACGCCAGGGCGTCGCCGCCGCCGCAGTCGAAGAAGAAGTGCTGCCCCCAGCCCATCGGCAGCTCGATGGTCTTGATCAGCGGCATGCCGAGCACGCCCTGGTAGAAGTCCACCGTCCGCTTCATGTCGCGGCACACCAGCGCCAGGTGGTTCACCCCGCGCAGCTCGAACTCGGTGTTCTTCCCGGCCATGGGCGACGCTCCCCGCTGACGTGACGGACCCTCGCCGCCATCATCGCAACCCCCCGCCCCGAAGAGAACCCCGTTCTGCGACAAGTCCGGGAATTTGTCTCGTCCTGGCCCCGGCGGGGACGCTTGGCGCGGGCGCCGGGGGCGGGGTAGTCTCGCGGCATGCGAACCGCGACCTTCCAGTGGTGGTGGCGCCGCTAAGGCGGCGCCGGTTCGTGCACGTTCAGACCAGGCGACCGCCCTCACCCGGCGGTCGTTTTTGCGTTGTCCGACTGGGTGCAGGGCCCGACCACGAGGGGCCATCGCGGTGGAGACCGTCTCACAACAGCCGCTGACCAGCGAGTTCGTCACAGCCGGGGGCGTGCGGGTCACCCGCACCGCCACACCGGTCGACCCCGAGCGCAAGTCGGACGTGCTCAACGCCCTCGTCGCCGCCGTGGGGGAGCGGCGAGGCGGCGTGCTCAGCTCGGGCATGGAGTATCCCGGCCGCTACAGCCGCTGGCACATGGCCTACCTCGACCCCTGCCTGGAGATCGTCGCCCGGGGCCGGAGCGTCGCCGTCCGGGCGCTCAACGGCCGCGGGCGGGTGCTGATGCCCGCGCTGGCCCCGGTGCTGCGTGGCATCGGCGAGGTCAGGGCGGACGGCCCGGGCACCTTCGAGGTCTTCGTCCCGCCGACGGAGGAGTTCTTCACCGAGGAGGAGCGCAGCCGCCAGCCGACCGTGTTCACCGCGCTGCGCGCCGTCGTGGACCTGTTCCGCTGCGACGACCCCCACCTCGGCCTGTACGGGGCGTTCGGCTACGACCTGTCGCTTCAGTTCGAGCCGCTGCGGACCCGCCTGGAGCGCCCCGCCGACCAGCGCGACCTCGTCCTGCACCTGGCCGACGAGCTGGTCGTCGTGGACCGCAAGCGCGAGACCTCGCACCGCATGTCGTACGAGTTCGAGGTCGGGGGGACGAGCACCGCGGGCCTGCCGCGCGCCACCGAGCCGACGCCGGTGCCGGTCCCCGCGGCCCTGCCGGAGCAGCCGGTGCCCGGCGCGTACGCGCAGACGGTGCGGGACGCCAAGGAGAAGTTCATCCGCGGCGACCTGTTCGAGGTGACGCCCGGCCATGCCATGTACGGGCGGTGCGACGCGCCCGCCGCGTTCTTCGAGCGGCTCCGGGAGACCAACCCGGCGCCGTACGAGTTCCTGTTCAACCTCGGCGACGGCGAGTACCTGGTGGGCGCCTCGCCGGAGATGTTCGTCCGGGTCAGCGGCGACCGGGTGGAGACCTGCCCGATCGCGGGGACGATCCGGCGCGGCGGCGACGCGCTGGAGGACGCCGAGCAGATCCGCACGATCCTGTCGTCGGCCAAGGACGAGTCCGAGCTGACCATGTGCACCGACGTCGACCGCAACGACAAGTCGCGGATCTGCGTGCCGGGCAGCGTGCGGGTCCTCGGCCGCCGGCAGATCGAGCTGTACTCGCGGCTGATCCACACCGTCGACCACATCGAGGGGCGGCTGCGCCCCGGGTTCGACGCGCTCGACGCCTTCCTCACCCACATGTGGGCCGTCACCGTCACGGGCGCGCCGAAGACGTGGGCGATGCAGTTCATCGAGGACCACGAGGAGTCGCCGCGGCGCTGGTACGGCGGCGCGGTCGGGTGCGTCGGGTTCGACGGGTCGATGAACACCGGGCTGACGCTGCGCACCGCGCAGATCCGCGACGGCGTCGCGACCGTCCGGGCCGGGGCGACGCTGCTGTACGACTCCGACCCCGAGGAGGAGGAGCGCGAGACCCACCTCAAGGCCAGCGCGCTGCTCGGGGCGCTCGCCGCGGCCCAGCGGGAGCCGGGGGCCGCCGCGCCGCCGGAGCCGGAGCCGGAGCGGCCGGGCGACGGGCTGAAGGTGCTGCTGGTCGACCACGAGGACTCGTTCGTCAACACCCTCGCCGACTACTTCCGCCAGCAGGGCGCCGGCGTCGTCACGCTGCGGCACGGGTTCCCGGTGCGGATGCTGGACGAGCACGCCCCCGACCTGGTCGTCCTGTCGCCCGGGCCGGGCCGTCCCGAGGACTTCTCCACCGCCGCCCTGCTGGACGCCCTGGACGCGCGGAACCTGCCGGTCTTCGGCGTCTGCCTGGGCCTCCAGGCGATGGTGGAGCACGCCGGGGGCCGGCTGGCGCTGCTGCCCGAGCCGTCCCACGGCAAGCCCGGCCGGGTGAAGGTGACCGGGGGAGCGCTGTTCGAGGGGCTCCCCGACGAGTTCACCGCAGCCCGCTACCACTCGCTGCACGCCACGTCCGACCAGGTCACGGGGTTCGACGTGACGGCGCTCACCGGCGACGTCGTGATGGCCGTCGAGGACCCGCGGCGCGCGCGATGGGCCGTCCAGTTCCACCCGGAGTCGATCCTGACGGCGGCGGGCGGGGCCGGGCACCGGATCGTGGCGAACGTGCTGCGCCTCTGCCGCGCCTGACCGGCCCACCCGCCGGACGAGCCGGGCCTAGTCCTGAGGCACTAAGGCGGCCGAGGGGAAATGGTCCTCAGGTTCCTGTCGCGGGCGCGGCGGCGGAGGGAGACTCGTGGACGGCAAGCGTGCCACATTCCCGTGACACGTGTGTGATCGCCGTTATCCCGGCGGAGGGGGGAGGCGTCCCCCCTCCGCACCAAATCCTGGTTTACGGGTGACCGTAACGGGATGAGAGTTTTGACCGGCCCGTCGCGGGGATCCCGTCGGCCATGATGACAATCCTGTGGCTCATCGCGGTGATCCTGGTCATCGCCGGAATCTATGTGATCGTCGCCCGGCGCGACCTGCTCTGGGGCATCGTCCTCATCGTCGTCGGCCTCCTGGTCGGCCCGGGCGGGGTCAGCATCTTCACCTAGACCGAAAATCCCCCCGCGGTCACGCCAGGTGATCGGTGACGGCGTGCCTCTCCCGGTTGATGATGTCCTGGAGGGGCACGCCGTCGTAGTTGCAGAGCGTGACCGCCGTCCACTCCGAATCGATGTAGATCGACCAGTTCGTCGCTCCTCCCGCGATCCCCCCGCCGTGCGAGATGATCCGCTGGTCGTTGAAGATGGCGGCGGCGGGCCCGTACGCCTGGTGCCGCTCCTGGGTGGCCGGATCGGGCGCGGGGCCGCCCGGCCTCGGTGCGGGCGGCATCTTCCCGGCCATGTAGAGCTCGGTGTAGGCCCGGTTCAGCAGCTTCCCGCTCCGCAGGGCCTGCGCGAAGCGGACCAGGTCCGGAGCCGAGGAGAAACCGTTCCCGCCGCCCGTCCCGATGAACTGGCGCGCCGAGTTGGTCCCGGGGACGTCGCCGATCCCGCCCTTGTCCAGATTGCGGAGGGCATCGAGGCGCGGGCCCGACGACTGGAGCATGTACGGGTGGGCGATGCCCTCGTCGGCCAGCCATTGCGGCCGGGTGTAGTAAGCCGAGCGCTTCATTCCGGCCGGGCGGAAGATGTTCTCGTGCACGTAGTCCCAGAACGTCCGGCCCGACACCTTCTCCACGATGTCGCCGAGGACGTCCATGCCGGAACTGCTGTACAGGCTCATGGTGCCCGGAGGGAAGGCGAGTTTCTGCTTCCTCAGGTACTCCCGAAGCTCCCTCATCTGGTCGTCGGCATTGTTGTAGATCTTGTCTGGGCGCCCGTCCGGCCGGGTGGGATCGCCCATCCCGGCCGAGTGGGTGAGCAGGTGGTGCACGGTGACGGTGTCCGCGACCCCGGCCGGATACCCGTCCAGGTAGGTGCCCAGCGTCGCGTCCAGCTTCAGCTTCCGCTTCTGCGCGAGCTGGACGATCGCGAGGCCCGTGAACGGCTTCGACGCCGAGGCCAGGGCGAAGACGGTGTCGAGGCGGTTGGGGACCGAGCGCTCCTTGTCGGCCATTCCATAAGCACGGGCCAGGACGGGACGTCCGCGATGGGCGACCAGAAGCGTTCCGGAGAACTTGTCCTCCGCGGCGAGTCTCGCGATGTAGCGGTCATAGGAGCCCCCGGGGCGAAGCTCTTTCGGCACATGCCCCGAACGGGACGTGCCGGCATGGGCGGCCTCCGGGAGCGCCATCGCGCCACCGGCCGCGAGAGGAACGGCCCCGAGCAGGCCGAGGGCGGAACGCCGGGACGGCTCCGCCGGCGAGGATTCGGATCGGGCCATGTGCACACGCTCCTTGCGAGGACGGGACGAAACAGATGCGGAGCGCGCGCCGTTACGTCCCGTCGGCGTCGCCGGTGGGATTCCGGCCGGACGGGAGGCGATGCAACAGCAACGGCCGTTTCCTCTCCATAAGGGGGAACGGGCGCAGGCTTACTGGAAGGCGGCGGCCGGGGGCCTACGGCGCGTCGAGCGGAGTGGGCTCCCACGCGCGGTCCCGCTGGGCGCGCAGCAGCGGCAGCGGGCTGTCATCCTCGCCGTGGAGGCGGGCGGCGAGCAGGATCACGGTGTCGCAGCGGCACAGGCGGAGGGCGCGCGCGCACAGGCCCGGCCCGTAACCGGCGAGGGCCGCCACGCGGACGGCCGCCCGCGCCCCGATGGAGATGGCGAGCCCCGCGATGTCCTCGGCCGGATCGCCGAGGACCGCGTCCGTCCAGTCGAGGACGCCGGTGACCCGGCCCGAACCGCCGACCAGCAGATGCTCGCCCTTGAGATCGTTGTGGACCAGGCTGACCGGCACGTCCGCCGTCGCCGTCGTTGCCGCCGGCGGATCGGCGGGCGGCGCGCGGCCGTCGTCCAGCCGTCCGGCGGCCTCGGCGGCGCTCACCCGCAGGACGCCGAGGTCGCGCGGGGGAGAGGCCGGGACGCCGAGCGCGGCGGCCTTCGCCACGGGAAACGAGCGCAGGCCCGTGAGAAGGCCCGCCAAGTCCGCCTCGCCGCCGGGCGACACGGCCCGCTCCTCGGCGGAGACTCCCAAGAGCCGGCCGTCCACGCTGTAGGTGAGCCCCGGCGCCCACTCACCGGTGGCGACGCTCTCGGGGACCGGGACGGCGAGGAAGGGGCGCAGCGCGTCCCGCAGGGCGATCTCCCGCAGCTGGCGTACGGACCCGTCCTGGTCCCGGGCCATCCGCAGGACGTGACCGGCGCCGACCCACCACGCGTGGTGATCGCCGCCTTCCTCGATCGGGAGCACGTCCATCCGACGATCATGGTCCCGGGCCCGCCCCCCGCGCCACCGGATTTCCGGTGGCGGGAAGCGCGGCCGTCCCGCCGAGGCTCACGACCAGGTCACGCCGGCGTTCACGCCGAGGCGGCCACGCCGCCGGGCGGCTCGGCGACGGTGATCTCGATGCCCGGGGCCAGGACCGCCGGGCGTCCGGCGGCCAGCTCGCGGGCGGCGTGGTGCGCGGTCTGGACGTTGAGGCCGGCCGCGTGCAGCCGCACCATCAGCGCCGCGACCTCGACCTCGTCCCGCGAGTACCGGCGGGCGTGGCCCGACCCGGGGCCGGCCTGGAGGGCGTGCAGGTATCCGGAGCGCGTCCACAGGTCGAGCTGCCGGTAGGTCAGCCCGGGGACGTGATCGAGCAACTGGCGGGTGTTCACCGGGGGTTACCTCCTCCCTCTTCCTGTTCCCCACGGACGCGGTTGATGCACGAGATCCCGGATCGCCGGGAAAGCCTGACGCGCCCTGTCAGGTTTCGCTGCCAGCATCGTCCTCATGAGCCGTGAACTGACAGGGAAGATCGCACTGGTCGCGGGGGCCACGCGG
>NZ_SMKU01000290.1 GCF_004349215.1 Actinomadura rubrisoli
GGTGGGGCCACTGGGGGTAGGTGCCGGTGCCGCCGCCGTTCGGGCATGCGGCGGCACGGCGTTCGAGGGGCCGGGGGCCGCCGGACGGCGCGGTGCGCGGGTCACGACGGGCCCCCTTCCTCTGCGTGGGCGCCCGCCCTGGCGCGCAGCAGCCGGGCGGTGCTCTTGAACCAGTCGTAGTTCTCCTGCTCGAACCGGCGGCCCCGCAGGCAGGTCAGGTAGGGGCCGATCGGTGCGGCGCTCTGCAGGTACGTCTCCTCGTCGAGGTCGCCGCGCAGGTGCTGCAGGGTGCGCTCGAAGATCTCGACCTTGGCGGCGGACGCCAGGGCCCGGTCCTCCAACTGCGCGATCACCGAGTCCGCGGAGATGTGGTCGACGGCCTGCACCATGACCAGCAGGTTCTCGCGGATGATCCCGGGCTTGGCGGGAGTGGCGGCGAACCGCTCCAACTCCGCGATCCCGGCCTGCGTGACGGTGTACACCCGCTTGTTCGGGCGGTCGTGCTGAATGATCTGCCGTCCGCTGATCAGGTTTTCGGTCTCCAGCTTCGACAGCTCCGAGTAGAGCTGCTGCGGTACGGCATGCCAGAAGTTGGAGACCGACAAATCGAAGATCTTGGCCAGCTGGTAGCCGCTGTACTCGCCGTCGAGCAGCGCAGCCAGCACCGCGTGACGTAGTGCCATCGGCCGTCTCTCCCCGCCTTGACTCAGGGTGATGACCGACACTAGCAGACAAGGACATGATTAGTCATGCTTTTGACTAGGTTCGTCTGGACGGACGGGTTCCGGGGCCGGATTCCGGTCCGTTTCGGGGTTCTTCGGCGGATTCGCGGGACCGGGGCGGAGCGCCGCGAGACCGGGTTCCAGGTCCCCGGCCAGCTCGGTGATCCGTCCGTCGAGGAAGTCGCGGCGGGTCAGCCGGCGCTGCATCTTGCCGCTGGTGGTGCGGCGGACCGCGCCCCGGCCGCACAGCGCCACGCTCAGGGCGGGCAGTTCGAAGGTGCGCGCGAGGTGGGTCTTGACCAGTGACGCCAGCTCCGGCAGCGGGGTCTGCCCAGCCAGCCGGGTGCTGACCTCCTGGACCACGACGACGTGCTCGGTGCCGTCGTCGACGCAGAACGCGGCGGCGGTGTCGACCGCGGGGTGGGCGGCCTGGGCGGCCTCCTCGACGTCTTGGGCGTGGATGTTGCGGCCGTTGACGATGATCAGGTCTTTGATGCGGCCGGTGACGTACAGCTCGCCGCCGTCGAGGAATCCCAGGTCGCCGGTGCGCAGGTAGGGACCGGTGCCGTCGGCGGTGTGGGCGCCGAAGGTCTCGCGGGTGTCGGCGGGCCGCCGCCAGTAGCCCTGGGCGACGCTTGCGCCGCGCACCCAGATCTCCCCGGCGCGTCCGTCGGGCAGGACGGTCCGGGTCCGCGGGTCGACGATCCGCACGTCCAGGGTGACGGGGCGTCCGCTGCTGACCAGCCGCCGCACGCCCGCCGCCGCCCCGCCGCCGGACGCCTCGGAGGACGGTTCGGACGACGGTTCGGCGGGTTCGGCGGGGTCGGGGGGGTCGTTCAGGGCGCGGGCCTCGTCGTGGGTGAGGGCGTCTGCGTCGAAGTCGCGGATGACCGGGCCGGTGCCGGCGGGCGCGCCGGTGACCAGCAGCGTCGTCTCGGCCATGCCGTAGCAGGGCATCCACATCCGGGGCTGGAACCCGGCGGGCGCGAGCCGCTCGGCCACCCGCTCCAGCGTCGCGGCGCGGACGGGTTCGGCGCCGTTCTTGGCGATCCGCAGGGACGACAGGTCCAGGCCGTCCAGCTGCCCCGGGCTGAGGCGGCGCAGCACCAGCTCGTACCCGAAGTTGGGTGCCACGGTGATCGTCGCCCGGTGCCGGGTGATCATCTCCAGCCACAGCACGGGCCGCTTGATGAAGGTGATCGGCGAGGTGAACACATACCGGCAGCCCAGGTAGAGCGGTTCCAGGAACTGCCCGACCAGGCCCATGTCGTGGTAGTGCGGGACCCAGCCGACCCCGACGGTGTCGGCGGACCCGCCGATCCGGCGTTTGATCTCCTCGCCGTTGCCCAGCAGGTTGCCGTGGGAGACCATCACGCCCTTGGGCTCGCCGGTCGACCCCGAGGTGTACTGCAGGAACGCCAGGGTGCCCGGGGAGAACTCCGGCTTGGTCCACCCCGCCGGGTCGGCGGGGCGGGCGGTCTGGGTGTCCAGGCAGCGGACCCGTCCGGTCAGCCCGGCCTCGGCCAGCCATTTCCCGAGCGTGACGGTGTGGGCGGCGTCGGTGAGGATCCAGGCGATGTCGGCGTCGTCGATGATCCGCCGGGTGCGCCCGAACCGCTCGGCGGCCAGCGCGGGCAGCGGCGCCGGGACGGCGATGACGCGCGCGTACAGGCAGGCCAGGAATCCGGTCAGGAACTCCAGCCCCTCCGGGTACAGCAGCAGCACGGCGTGGTCGCGCAATCCCATGGCCTCCAGCCGGCAGGCCAGCGCGCGCGCCCGCCGGTCGAGCTCGGCGAACCCCAGCGTGTCCTCCCGATACCTGCGGCCCGCACCGCCGTGCGGGGGTGTGCCGCGCGGCGGGGCCTTGTCCTCGCGGACGAAGGTGAAGCCGCGCCCGTCCCCGTGGGCCAGGACGTTGGCGCGCACGGCCGACACGAAGTCGGTATGGGGCCGCATGGGCCGTCACTCCCCCGCGCGCAGCATCGACCGGTCGTCCTCGGCCATCGACAGCAGCGAGAACCATCGGTGGTCGTCGAAGCTGCGGAACATCGCGTCCTCCAGGGCGGGCAGGAACTCCTCGGACAGGACGGTGTCGGGCTGGGCGCGCTGCAAGAGCCGCTGCAGGCACAGCACCAGCCACTGGCCGCCGGCGAACGGCCCACCGAACTCGCGGCGATTGTGGATCCAGGTGAGCATGCACGACACCATCGCGTGCAGCTCGCAGTACCGCCGCGCGCGCGCCAGCGCGGCCACCGAGGTGGTGTCGGCCTCGCTCGCGCGGATGCCGGCGTCCAGCGTGGAGCGCAGGCCGCCGATGCTCGACACCAGGTCTTTCAGCTCGGCGGCGACGCCGGGCGCCGCGTGGGTGTTGGCGGCGGTGAGCAGTTCGTCGGCGATGGCCTCGAACCGCTGGCCGACCTCGTCGCGGCCCTCGTTGGTGAGCTGGAGCAGCCGCCCGTCCGGCCGCCAGGTCGGGGGCGTGCGCGTCCAGGAGAACAGGTCGGCCAGCAGATCGTCCTCGGCCCCGGTCTCCTCCGGCGGCGCGATGAGGAACGGCAGCTGGCCGGCGACGTTGGCGAGGTTGACGTGCGTGGTGCCCTCGAAGATGCTCGCGATCGCGTGGTCGCGCTGCAGCTTCTGGAACACCCCGTGCGCGACGCCCTCCCGCAGGTACCCGCGCGCCGCCAGGACGGTGCCGATGCTGGCCACCACCTCCTCGCCCAGCACCGGCACGAAGTACTTCACGATCGACGACCACAGGCTGAGCCGCTGCGGCGCCACCGTCAGCGCGCGCGACACCGGGATCGCCACGCACTCGGCGATCAGCAGGTCCAGATGCGTCTTGACCAGATGGTCGCGGATCACCGGGATGCGGTAGATGTCGGCCCCGTACAGGGTGCGCTGCCGCGAGTACTCCATCCCGATCCGCACCACCGCGTCCATCGTGCCCACCGACAGCGCCGCGATGGCGGTCCGGGTGATCTGCAGCGTCTTCAGCGTCTGCACCAGCCCCGACCCGCGCCGCCCGATCACACAATCGGCCGACACGCGGGCGTCGGTGAACGCCACCCCCGACAGGTCATGCCCGCGCAGCCCCACCGTCCGCACCGGCGGCAGCACCGACCAGCACTGCGGCGCCAACTCCCGCTTGTCCACCAGCAACAACGAGAAGTCCCTGCTCCCGGTCTTGGCGTAGGTGGTGACGAACCGGCCCCGAGTGGCGTTGCCCACCGGCCACTTGGTCCCGTTCAACACCAGATCCTCACCCTCGGACCGGGCTTGGGCCTGCGACGCCATCACATCGCTGCCATGGTCGGCCTCCGAGACCCCGAAACAGGCCAGGTCGCCGCGCAGCACCCCGTCGGCCACCGTCTCACGCTGCCGGGCACTGCCCCACAGCCACACCGGGTTCACCGCCAGCAGCCCCGACCCGTACATCACCGCCACCGTGACGCTGCGCCGCGAGATACCGCGGGTGACAAAGAACAGCTCCTCCAACGTGGTCAGGCGCCCACCCAGCCCGCTGGGCACCAGGTACGCCGGGAACCCCCACGCCCGGACGGCGTCGACCGCGCCGGGCGGGATCTCATCGCGTTCCTCGGCCTCCACGATGGCCCTGTAGGAGAAGGGCCCGGCCTCCTCATCCATGGGGTCGCCGAGATAGGCGTCCAGATCGGCGGCGATCCGGTGCGCCGGGGACAGTACTGCGCGTGCGGGGACCTTTCCGTCCATCTCTTCCTCGACTCCCTCTAGCTGGCCGTATCGCCGAACCCGCCGCGCCGGGCGGGCGGGCCGGCGTGGGTGACAGGCCCCCGCCTCAAGCGGGCGGCCCGGTTTCCTCCATCCGCCTGCCGACCACCCGGGCGAGGGTCATCGCCGCGGGCAGCGGCCGCACCATCACCGTCAGCCCGGTGACCAGGCCGCCCTCGCCGAACCTGAGCAGGTCCAGCCCCTGCACCGACGTGCCCCGCACCCGGGCACTGAAGACCAGCGCCCGCGACGGCGCCGAACCCTCCGCGACGACGCCCACCAGCTCATCGGTGTAGCGGAAGTCCTCAAAAACCTCCAAAAGCACCCGCAGCAGCGCCGTCACCGCGTCACGCCCGCGGTACGGCTTCGCCATCACCGGGCTGAGGAACTCGATATCGGGATCCAGCGCCCGAGTGATCGCGGCGAGGTCCTTGGCCTCCACCGCATGTCGGAACGTTCCGGGAACGGTCACCTGCGCTGCCTTTCGCTTGCCGGTCGTCGGCCCGCCGGGCCACGGGTCGCGGTCAGTGCGCCGCCCCCGCCGGGACGACGCGGGCCAGGTCCTCGGCCCAGGCCCGGTAGCCGGCCGGCGACGGATGGAACCCGTCGGAGGCGAACAGCCGGCGGTCGCGCGCCATGGCCTCGTCCATGGGCGCGTGGAGCGCGCCGCCGGCCCGCGCCGCCTCGCGCATGAGCCTGTCCATGGCCTGCGCCCGGGCCCCGAGGACCAGGCGCAGGGGCCGCGGGATCGCGGGGAACCGGTGCACCGGAGGCATGCCCGCGACGAGGACGGTCGCCCCGTCGTACCTGCGGTGCAGCGCGGTGATGAGCGCGGTCACATCGGCCGTCCACCGTTTCAGCGGACGGCGCCGGATCAGGTCGTTGATCCCCACGGCGACGACCACGAGGTCGGGACCCGGGACGGCGCCGCCGGGCGGCGGGAGGCCGGCGATGACCTTGCGGACCGTGGCGCCGTTCTCCCCGGCGACCGACCAGGCCACGCTGCGTCTCAGCCGTTCCCGCAGCGCCTCGGCGAGGAAGCCCGGCAGCGCCTCGGCGTGGGCCGTCGCTCCCACGCCCACGGCCGTGGACTCTCCGAGCACGATGAGCCGGAACGCCGCGTCCGATCCGTCCGCGGGCCCCGCCCCGCCCGCGCCGCCCTGCCCGTCTTCGGCCGCGACGCCCTGCTCGTCCCCGGTGGCGGGGTCGAGCCGGGGGGTGCGGCGCACGGTGCGCCAGCCCTGGACGACGAGGATCGGCGCGAGCGCGAGCAGCGTCACCGACTGCGGGACACGTTCGAGGAATGGTCTCTTCATCTCTATCCCCAGCTTCGGCAGGCCCCCGAGGATCAGCTGGCCCGCTCCCCCAGCAGGCTTCGGGCGATGTGCGCGATCACCTCCGCGACATACGCGTGCCCCGCGACATTGAGATGGATTCCGTCGGCGCTCCACATCGACGGGTCCGCGACCTTCGACACCGATTCCCGCGCCGGGAACGTCATTCCGAATTCCTGGGATACCCGGTCGAGTTCCTCGTTGAAGTCGGCGATCCGCTGCACCACCCGTTTCCGGCGGAACTGCGACATCGGAGATCGTTCCAAGAACGGTGGGCGCGGCACGGGAATGGCGATGGCCACCGCGCCGGCCGCCCGGGCCCAGCCGAACACCTCGGCGAGCCGATCGGCCACCCGCGCCCGCTCGAAGCCGTTCAGCGCGTCGTTCATGCCGCAGCCGAGCATCACCAGCTCCGGTGTCGGCTCCCGCGCGGCCGGGAGCTGGTCGCGGACCACGTCCTCGATCGTCGCCCCGGGCGTGGACAGGTTGACGAGCCGGTCGCGTGGAATGTCCAGGTGGCGGGCGAGCCGCCCGGCCCAGCCGAGCCAGCCGCCCGCCGGGTCGGGATCGTCCTGCCCCTCGGCCACGCTGTCGCCGAGCACCACCATGGGACGCCCGGCGCCGGCACCGGGCCGGCCGCCCATCACGCGACGAGGGCGAGCAGGTAGTCGGTGAGGTCGGCGACCGTCTCCCGGCGCCGCGCCTCGGCCACGTCGACCTCGACCTGGAGGTGGTCCTCGATGTCGCTGATGATGCTGATGGCATAGACAGAATCCACGCCGTAGCGCGCGAGCTCGACACTCGGATCGATGTTCTCGATGGGCTTGTCGAGGTAGAAGGCGATCCTGTCAATAAGCCACGATTGCAGCTCGTTGTAGGAAATTATTTCCGACCCGTTCACCGCACTCCGCCTTTGTCAGATGATCTTCGATTCAATCGCGATAGTCACCAGGAGACGAGCACAACGCAAGATACCGGCAAACGGGTGGCGTGTCTCAGATTCGCATGTGAACGATCGGACACAAGGATGTCTCTGTTTCGTAAATTAAGTCAGCCGCGCGGTAAAAGTGCACCGTTTTACCGAACGGTAGTGGGTTCCGTTAAGGGGCCCATCGGCCATGATCGGAAACCGGCCGTCCCGGGCGGCTCAATGATCCGTTTCCGCACCGGGGACCGACCCACGACACGCGACCTGCGTTGTTCCCCAGGCGGCCGGTCCCCCGTCCCGTGGGACAGGAGGCGTCACCGGCACGTTCCATGAGAATTTCGGACAGCCCGGCGGACCACCGCGGCGACCCGGGTCGCGGACGGCACCACCCGGGCCCCGGACGGGCCCGTCCGGCGCCCGTGCCGCGCCCCGCCGCGTCCGTCACCGCCGTCCGGCGCGGCGCGGCGGTCCGGAGGGTGACCGGCGGCCTCGCCGCCCCCTGTGCGCCGGGACGGCCGGTCCGCGAGACAGGGGGCGCCCGGGCGCGGTGCCGACGTCCGCGTTCCGCGGGACGCATTGACCGTGCCCAGGACCATGAGCACAGCGCCCGGTTCCCGGCCGCCCCGGTGTCCGCCGAGAATCCGGCCCCTCATTCCCGTTCCGGCGTCCTGGAAATCGAATTCCCCGACGCCCGGGCCGTGACGTAGTGGTGCAGGCGGCCGGAGCCCTCGATCATGGCCGCCGACCGCAGCGCGAGTTCCGCGCCCCGCCGCGCGATGGCCTCGCCGAGCGCGCCGGCGCCGCCCGTCCGGCGCAGGTCGTCCAGCACGAGACGGATCTGCGGTAGCGGGTGACGGCCCTGGCGCAGCAGGATGACCATCCGCGCGTCGCGGACGTCGGACGGGCCGTAGAGCCGGTACCCGGTGGCCGGGTCGCGTGCGGGCACCAGGAGGCCGGCGGACTCCCACATGCGCAGCGCGGACGCGCGGACCCCCAGGTGCGCGGCGGCCTCCCCGATGCGCAGGCCCGCCCGGGGCACGGCCGAGGTGTCCGGCTTCCGCTCCGCGACCGCCTGGAGCGCCTCGCCGGTGGCGCGGAGCGAGAGCCGCTGCTCGTGCAGGGCCGCGTGCCCCGCGTCCACGAGCGCGTACGCCTGGGGCAGGTCCCCCGCGTGGACGGCCCGCATGATCGCCTGCGCGGCGTCCCCTCCGTGCCCGCGCGCGAGCGCCTGGTAGGTGAGCGCGGCCTCGCGGTGGACGGCGTCGAACCGCCGGTAGCCGGACGGGGTGCGCGGGACGGGGGGCAGGACGCCCGCGTCCTCGTAGTCGCGGATCTGCTGGGTCGAGACGCCCGCGGCCCGCGCCAGGTCGATGGGACGCAGCCCACCGCCCGCACCGCCCATCGGACCGCCTCCCGGCAGAGGAGTACACGCGTGATCTCAGGCTATCGGCCTTCGTCGACGAGGAGCTCCGACAGATCCCAGAGCCGTTCGGCGCGCTCGGGATCCAGGGCGTGGCGCAGGTAGTGGCCGTTCGGCGGATCCCCGGTCCCCGTCCACGGCCCGGCGATGGCGCAGTCGTCGAGGTACTTGCCGCTCACGCCGTCGAGCTCCGGCGCGACGGCGGCCCAGACGGAGGTGGCCGCGCCCTGCTCCGGCGTCTTCCAGCCGGGCGGCCGCTCCTCGGCCGACCAGCCCGTCTCCGCCAGTTCCCGCCGCGGGATGTGCCGCTGCAGCCCGGTCATGATGGCGCCCGGCATGACCGCGTTGCAGGTGATGCCGTCCCCCGCGAAGTGGGCGGTCATGCCGACGGCGAACAGCGCGGTGGCGGTCTTGGACTGGCCGTACGCCTCCCAGGGGTCGTACGGCCGGTACAGGTAGTTGGGGTCGTCGAGGTCGACGTCGCCGCGCCGGTGCGCCCGCGACGACAGCGACACCACGCGCGCCCCGCCCGCCGCGCGCAGGGACGGCAGCAGTCCCAGCGTGAGGGCGAAGTGCCCGAGATGGTTGACGCCGAACTGCGACTCGAAGCCCTCGGCCGTCCGGGTCAGCGGCGTGGCCATGATCCCGGCGTTGGCCACCAGGATGTGCAGCGGCCTGCCGGTGGCCGCGTGGGCGTGCACCCAGCGGCGGACCGACTCCAGGGAGCCGAGGTCGAGCGGCCGGAAGACCACCCGGCCGTTCCCGGTGTCCTCGCGCAGCCGCGCCGCCGCCTCCTCGCCCTTCGCGGAGTCGCGCCCGGCCAGCACGACGCGGGCGCCCGCCTCCGCGAACGCCCTCGCGGTCTCCAGGCCCAGCCCGGACGCCCCTCCCGTCACGATCGTCTCCTTGCCGGTCAGGTTGTGCCCGCCGATCACGTCCATCGCCGTCGAGCTCGCGTCGTAGGTCATGTCCCGAGAGTCCCGGCGCCCCGGCCGGGGCGCCAGTTCCCCGCGTTCCTGGCAGTGACGGGGCTACCCATGCCACCGGGCCGGCTGCCAGACTTGTCGGGTGTCGAGCGCACTCGGCGCCTTCCTGCGCGCCCGCCGCGCCCGTGTTCGGCCGTCCGACGTCGGGCTCCCGCCGGGCACCGGCCTGCGCCGCACGCCCGGCCTGCGCCGTGAGGAGCTGGCCGCGCTCTCCGGCGTGAGCATCGACTACTACATCCGCCTGGAGCAGGGCAGGGAGACCAACCCGAGCAGCGCCGTCCTGGACGCCCTGGCCGCCGCGCTCAGGCTCGACGACGAGGAGCACGCCCACCTGTACGCGCTGGCCAGCCACGCCGCCCGCCGCGCCTACCCCGGGCGCCGTACCGCGGACCGGACGGTCCGTCCGGCGGTGCGGCTGCTCCTGGAGAACGTCCGGCCCTGCCCCGCGTACGTGGTGGCCCGCACGGGCGACGTCCTCGCCGCCAACCCCGAAGCCCAGGCGCTGTTCATCGGGATGGGCGACTGGCCCGAGCACCGGCGCAACATCGTCCGGTACGTCTTCCTGCATCCGGCGGCCCGCAGCCTCCTCGCCGACTGGGACGGCTCGGCCGCTAGCTGCGTCGCCAACCTGCGCGGCGTTCTGGAGACCGACCCCGGCGCACCGGACCTGACCGCCCTCAGCGAGGAGCTCACCGCCGAGAGCGCCGAGTTCGCCGAGTTGTGGGGACGCCACGACGTCCGCCATCGGGGCGGCGGCCGCAAGTCGTTCCGCCATCCCGATGTCGGCGACCTCACGCTGCTCTACGAGTCCCTGCGCCTCGGCGGCACCGGCCAGCGCCTGACGATCTACCAGGCCGCCCCCGGCACTTCCGATCACGACGCGCTGACGCTGCTGTCCCTGGCCGCCGGCTCGCGCTGACCGCGTCGCGCCGGCGGGGAAATGGTGTGTCCGAAACCCCGGCCGGGGTTTGTGGCGATCGTGCCGTGGCAAGCCCGCGTGGACGGCAAGCCACGGAAGGAATGACAGGCCATGGCCTTGCACATAGGACGCAAGCATCGGGAGACCAGCGACGCACCGGCCGCCGCGCCGCGATGGCGGTTCTGGCAAGGGCGGCGCCTCTGGCCGTCGCGGACGGCGCCGGCCGCCGGGACCGGGACGGGCGCTCCGGACGCGACCAAGACCGTCGTGGTGGAGCGCAAGCCCCGCAGGTGGCGGCGCACCAGGCCCAACCCTGTCAGCATGATGATCCTGGCCGCCGGCTGGGCGGCCGTGGTGATCCTCGCGCTCGGCATGCTGCTCACCTGGGGCGACGCCAACCCCGGCAACGACATCGTGGACGCCGTGCTCGACGCCGGGCGCTGGCTCGCCACCCCGTTCCACGACGTCTTCACCCGCCGGGACCCCGAGGAGCAGCTCTACATCAACTGGACCATCGCGGCCGTGGTCTACTACGTCCTCGCGCGGGCGGTCTCCTGGATGACGCGCTTCTGACGGTCCGGGTCCCGGCCGGGCAGGCGGCCGGGGCGCGGGGCCCGGCGGCCGTTCAGGTGCCGGTGATGGCGTTGAGGCGGTCGACGGCCTCCACGTACTCCTCGATCAGGTCGTAGACGACCTGCGCGGCGGGCTTGACCTGGTTCATGGAGCCGACGATCTGGCCGACCGGGAACGTGACCAGCTCGCCATCGCCGGAGCGGGCGATGCGGGGCAGCGCATCCGCGACCAGCATGAACTGCATCGGCATCGGCAGGTAGCCGGGGGACCTCTCGCTCTCCCACGCCTCGGTCCAGGCGGTCTTGAGGAAGCGGGCGGGCTTGCCCGTCCAGGCGCGGGACCGCACGGTGTCGCGGGAGGTGGCCCCGAGCAGCTTCGGCAGGGCCCGCTCGGGGGTGTCGGCCTCGTCCACGGTGAGCCAGATGGAGCCGGTCCAGACGCCCTCGGCGCCGAGCGCAAGGCCCGCCGCCATCTGCCGGCCGCGGCCGATCCCCCCGGCGGCGAGGACGATGGTCTCGGCGCCGACGGCGTCCACGACCTCGGGGATGAGGACCATCGTGGAGACGTCGCCGGTGTGCCCGCCGGCCTCGGTGCCCTGCGCCACGATGATGTCGACGCCCACGTCGGCCTGCTTGCGGGCGTGCCGGGCGTTGGAGGCCAGGCCCGCGACCTTCACGCCGTGCTCGTGCGCCTGCGCGACGACGTCGGCGGGCGGCGGGCCGAGCGCGTTGGCCAGCAGCGCGATCGGGTGCTTGAGCGCGACCTCGACCTGGGGGCGCGCGGTCTGGTCGGTCCAGCCGAGCAGCGCCCGCCCGGCCGTCCCGGTGGACGGCTCGACGCCGTGCTCGGCGAGCAGGTCCTCCAGGAACGTCCGGTGCTCGGCGGGGATCATGCCCTGGAGCCTGCCGAGCAGTTCGTCGGCGTCGCCGAGGTCGGCGCCCTCGTACTTCGCGGGCATCACCACGTCCACGCCGTAGGGCTTGCCGCCCGCGTGCTCGTCGATCCACTTGAGTTCGAGTTCGAGCTCCTCGGGGCTGAAGTAGAGGGCGCCGAGGACGCCCATGCCGCCGGCGCGGCTCACGGCCGCGACCACGTCGCGGCAATGACTGAACGCGAAGATCGGGTATTCGATGCCGAATAGTTCGGTGACTCGTGTCCGCACAGCCCCGACCCTAGGCGGGGCGAACTGAAACTGCAACAGGTTCTAGTTGGCGAGATCAGCCTTGAGGACAGGCAAACGAACGGTCGCCTAGAACAGGTATCAGCGGCGGTCCGGAGGGCGGCCGGACGGGGCGGGGCGCTGCCCCTGGCCCATCGGCGGCGCCGGACGGCCGGACGCGCCGGACGCGCCGGGCGGAACAGGCGGGCCGGGCGGCCCCGGACGGGCACCGGGCTCAGCGGCCTGCCCTGGTTGCCCTGGTTGCCCCGGCCGCCGGGGGTCCGTGGC
>NZ_SMKU01000291.1 GCF_004349215.1 Actinomadura rubrisoli
TCAGTTGTGTATAAGAGACAGATGGGGCTGGTGGGGCTGCAGGGAGCCGCCGGATCGGGCGGGTTCGGACGGTGCGGTTTAAAAAAGTTAAGGCTGAATGTGAATCGAAAAAGACGACGTTGACCCTCTTCCTGGGAGGGTATTACCGTCACGAAGCATTACCAGGTGCGACGTGATCAGCGCTGAAGTAGTGAGCGTCAACAACTCTGGTAATACCGGCCTGGGACGGCCATCAGGGCCGTACCGGACGACCCCCCGATTCACGTGGAAGTCCTATCTATGATGAATGCCAAACGAACGGCGATCGCGGTGAGCGCCGCCCTCGCGCTGCCCCTCCTGTCAGCTCCCTCCGCCCTCGCGGACGAGGCGCCGCCGCCGGACAACGTCAGCATCGAGGTGGTGACCGTCAACGGCTCCGGGTGCCCGCCCGGTTCGGCGAACGTCGTCATCTCCGATGACAAGACCGCCTTCACCGTCAAGTACAACGACTACCTGGCGTACGCCGGCGGCGACACGAACCCCACGGGCTCCCGCAAGAACTGCCAGATCAACGTGCGGGTCAACGCCCCCGGGGAGTACACGTACGCGATCACCGGGTCCGACCACCGCGGCTTCGCCGGTCTGCAGGACGGAGCCTCCGGCCTGCAGCAGACGAACTACTACTTCCAGGGAAGTACGCAGGACCGCACGGTGCAACACGAGCTCAACGGCCGCTACGTCGACGACTGGCAGTTCCGCGACAGGATCCCCGCGAACCAGCTCGTCTACAAGCCCTGCGGCCAGGCCCGCAACCTCAACATCAACACGGAACTGCGGGTCAACGCCGGCGACTCCGACAACAAGGTCAGTTTCATGTCGATGGACGCCACCCGCAGCAGCACGACGTACCACTTCGCGTGGAAGCGCTGCTAGGCACAAGTAAAGGCCTCTGAAACGGAACCCCCGGGCGAAATCCCGGGGGTTCCGCAGTGTCCGGCCCCCGCGTCCGACTCTGCGGCCGACTCTGCGGCCGACTCCGCGTCCGGCCTCCGCGTCCGGCCCCCGCCGTGACGGCGTCCGCTCAGGGCGGAGGCCCGGCCGTTCCGTACAGAACGTACATTTGGCAGAGTCTCCCCCATGAGGCTTCTGATGCTGGGTGGGACCGAGTTCGTGGGCAGGGCGATCACCGACGACGCCCTGGCGCGCGGCTGGGACGTGACCGTCTTCCATCGCGGACGGCACGAACCGCCAGACGGTGTGGTTTCCCTGCATGGCGACCGTGCTGCCGAAGGCGGGCTGAAAGCCCTCGCCGAAGGCGAATGGGACGCGGTCGTCGACACCTGGTCGGGCGCACCGTCCGCCGTGCGTGACGTCGCCCAGCTCCTGGCGGGACGGGTCGGACGGTACGTCTACATCTCCAGCCGTTCGGTCTACACGTATCCGGCACCGCCCGGGCTGGACGAGGACGGCCCCCTGGTGGACGGCTCGCCCGACGACGGCGAGGCCGAGTACGCGCCGGCCAAGCGCGGCGGCGAGCTGGCGGCGCTCGGCGCGTTCGGCGACCGGGCGCTGCTGGTGCGCGCGGGCTTGATCGTCGGCCCGTACGAGAACATCGGGCGGCTGCCCTGGTGGCTGACGCGGATCGCCCGCGGCGGCCGGGTGCTGGCGCCCGGCCCGCGCGATCTGGGCCTCCAGTTCATCGACGTCCGCGACCTGGCCGTCTGGACCCTGGACGCGGTCGAACAGGGGCTCCGAGGGCCGTACAACCTGGTGAGCCCGCCGGACCACACGACGATGGGCGGTCTGCTGGAGGCGTGCATCCGGGTGACCGGGTCGGACGCGGAGCCGGTGTGGACCGATCCGCAGGCCCTCCTCGCCGCCGGTGTCGAGCCGTGGATAGAACTGCCGTTCTGGCTGCCGCCGGGTGAGGCGCACGATGCGATGCACCAGACGAACGTGAACAAGGCACTGTCGGCAGGCCTGCGCTGCCGTCCGCCCGAGGAGACGGTGGCGGACACGTGGGCGTGGCTGCGGGCCATCGGCGGACGGGCGCCGCAGCGTCCGGACCGTCCAACGGTGGGGCTGGACCCGGCGAAGGAGGCCGAGGTTCTGCGCGCGCAAGAGGCCTGACCGGCTCAGGCGGGAAGGTCCGCCTGGTCGGGTGGGGTTCGCGTGCCTTGCTGGAACTCCGCTTCGAAGGCCGCCCCGCCGAGCGCGGCCCGGGCGGCCGCGGTGATGCGGTCCACGTCGGCGCATTCGGCGGACGGGAGCGGCGCTCCGACGGACGAGCGGAGCGCCGACGCCGTTCCGAGGAGCCGGGCCGCAGCGGCCGGGGCGCCCTCGATCACGCGGGCCCCCGCGATGCCCTCCAGGGCGAGCGCGACGGCCCGCGGGTCGCCGATCTGGCGGGCGGACGCGAGGCCGTCGCGGTGCAGGGACAGCGCCGCCGCCGCGTCCCCGCGCAGTTCGGCGACGAAGCCCAGCTCGGCCAGGACGAGCGCAAGGCCGGGTTCGCCGTTCACCATGCGCACCCAGCCGACCCACTTGGCCAGGTGCGCCTCGGCGCGGTCCAGCTCGCCGCGGCGGCGCGCGGCCAGGGCGAGCCCGACCTCGGCGAAGTGCTCGGCGACCCTGTTGGACTGGCCGGCGGCGAGCCGCATCGCGCGGCGGTGGTGGTCGTCGGCCGCGTCGAGGTCCCCGGCCAGCAGATGGATGCGGCCGAGGCCCGCGAGGGTGAAGGACGCCTCCGTCCACAGGTGCAGCTCCTCGGCCATCCGGAGCCCGTCGCGGTGCAGTCCGGCGGCGCGCTCGTAGTCGCCGGCGATCTCGGCCAGCTCGGCGAGCGTGTTCGCGGCCTTGATGCCGCCCCACCGGTCGCCGAGGCCGAGGAACAGCGCGCGGCTCTCCTCCGCGTCGGCGCGGGCGGCGGCAAGGTCGGCGTGCGCCCGGCGGATCGTCGCCCGGACGCTCAGCGCCGCCGCCGTCCCCCAGCGGTCGCGCTGGGCGCGGAAGCCGGCGAGGGCCCGTTCCACCAGGTCCGCCGTGACGGCCAGGTCGCCGAACCCGCGGTGGGTGAAGCCGAGGAACCACTGCGCCCACGCCCGCAGGCCCGGGTCGGGCAGGTCGCCACGCGAGACCAGGTCCACTTCGTCCTTCGCGCGCGGATCGGTGCCGTCGCAGCCCAGGAGCGCGAACCCCGCCCGCCATACCGCCGCCCGCGCGCGCTCGCGCTCCGGCCCGCCGGGGATGGACAGCGCCAAGTCCAGCGACCTGCGGGCCTCGGTCAGCCGGCCGCGCAGGAACCAGTACCAGGCGAGCGCGTTGACCATTCGTAGCGCGTCGCCGCCCGCGCCGGACGTGACCGCCGTGTCGAGCGCGGCGCGCAGGTTCGCGGTCTCGGCGTCCAGGCGTTCCAGGTGGCGGCGCTGGTCGTGGCCGTAGAGGTGCCTTTCGGCGCGGACGGCGAGCCCGGCGTGGTGGCGCAGGTGCCGCAGCCTGATCGCGTCGTGCTCCCCCGCCTCGCGCAGCCGCTCCAGGCCGTACGCCCGGACGGACTCCAGCAGCCGGTAGCGCCCGCCCTCCGTCCGGACGACGAGGGACCGGTCGACCAGGCGCGCGAGGAGGTCCACCACGTCCAGGCCGTCCCCGGCGCAGACCTCCTCGGCCGCCTCCAACGTGCAGCCCTCCGCGTGGACGGCGAGGCGGCGCAGGACGGTCCGCTCGGGCCCGCTCAGCGGCTCCCAGCTCCAGTCGATCATCGCGCGGAGCGTCCGCTGCCGGGCCGGGGCGTCCCGGCGGCCCGCGACCAGCACGCGGAACCGGTCGTCCAGCCGCTCGGCCAGCGCGTGCACGCCGAGCGCGCGGACGCGGGCCGCCGCCAGCTCCAGCGCGAGCGGCAGCCCGTCCAGCCTGCGGCAGATCGCCGCGACCGCGTCCGCGTCGTCCGGGCCCGGCTCGTATCCGGGGACGGCGGCGGCGACGCGGGCCGTGAAGAGCCGTCCGGCGTCGGACGGGCCGAGCGGCGGGACGGGCCACAGCCGCTCGCCGGATATCCCCAGCGGCTCCTGCCCGGTCGCGAGGATCCGCAGCCCGGGAGCTGCCCCGAGCAGATGCCCGGCCAGCTCGGCGACCGGCTCCACGACGTGCTCGCAGTTGTCGAGGACGAGCAGGAGCCGCTTGGCGCGCAACGCGTCCGCGAGCTGCTGGAGCGGCTCGACGGGCCCGGACCGGATCCCGGCGGGCGGCGCGTCGTCCCGCACGCCCAGCGTCGCGGCGACCGTCTCGACGACCTCGGGGAGGGCGGCCCGCTCCCGGTCGAGCCCGGCCAGCTCCACCAGCCACGCCCCGTCCTCGAACCCCCCGGCCACGGTGCCGGCCGATGCGGCACGCGCCGTCTCCAGGGCGAGGCTCGTCTTGCCGACGCCGCCCGGGCCCGTGAGCGTCACCAGGCGCCCTGACTCCAGCAGTGCCCGCACCTGGCCGGTCGCGTCCGCGCGGCCGATCAGCTCGGTCACCGGCGCGGGCAGGTTCGTCCGGGGGCGGACGGGCGCCGGAGGCGGCACGGGATCCAGGTCCGGGTCCTGTTTCAGGATCGCCTCGTAGAGGGCGGCCGACTCGGGGCCCGGGGAGAGCCCCAGGTCCTCGGCCAGCCGTTCGCGCAGGTCGGCGTATCCGGCGAGAGCGTCGCCCTGCCGTCCGGCCCGGTAGAGGGCCCGCATGTGGACGGCCCGCAGCCGCTCGCGCAGCGGGTTGCCCGCGACCAGGCCCGCCAGCTCGCCCGCCAGCGCGCCGTGCTCGCCGAGCGCCAGCCGCGCCTCGGCCCGCTCCTCCTCGGCGACCAGCCGTTCCTCGTCGAGCCTCGCAATCGCGGGACGCGCGAACTCGGCGTCGGCGAAGTCCGCGTATGCCGGGCCGCGCCACAGCGCCAGCGCGTCGCGCAGCAGCGCGGCCTGCGCGCCCGGGTCGTCCGCGTCGCGGGCGCGGGCCACGAGGGCGCGGAACCGTCCGGCGTCCACGGCGACGCCGTCCACGCGCAGCAGGTAGCCGGGCCGCTGGGACACGATCAGGTCGCGCGCGCCGGGCTCCGCCTCCTCCAGCGCCCGGCGGAGCTGCGAGACGCGGGTCTGCAGGGTGCCGGACGGGTTGCGCGGCAGCCGGTCGCCGGACCACACGTCCTCGATCAGCCGGTCGGCGGAGACGACGCGCCCCTCGTGCGCCAGGAGGTCGGCCAGGAGCGCCCTGACCTTGAGCTCGGGGATCCGCACGGGCCGCCCGTCGCCCGCCCACACCGCCAGCGGGCCGAGCACCCCGAATCGCATAGCTGCAGGCTAGCCGAGCAGCCGGACCGCACGGCCCGCCCGCCTGAAGGCGCCCTGAAGGGGACCGGAAGAAGACCTGAAGCGCCGCGCAGCACGGTGAAGGCATGACTTCGAACAACCTCATCAGCCGCGAGATCCAGCTCGCCTCCCGCCCGTCCGGCGAGCCCGTCGCCGCGAACTTCCGCCTGGCCGAGGCCAAGGTCCCCGAGCCCGCCGAGGGGCAGGTCCTCGTCCGCAACACCTGGATGTCGGTCGACCCCTACATGCGCGGCCGGATGGACGACGCCCCGTCCATGATCCTGCCGCCGTTCGAGATCGGGGCGCCGCTCGAAGGGTCGGCGATCGGCGAGGTGGTCGCCTCGCGCTCGGCGGACGTCCCGGTCGGCGCGCTGGTCTCGCACTTCCTCGGATGGCGCGACCACGCCGTCCTGGACGCGGCCGGCGCCGCCGTCATCGACACCTCGCTCGTCCCCGCCCAGTCCTACCTCGGCCCGCTCGGCCCCACCGGCCTGACCGCCTACGCCGCGGTCACCGACGTGGCCCCCGTCCGGGAGGGCGACGTCGTGTACGTGTCGGCGGCGGCCGGCGCGGTCGGCAGCGTCGCCGGGCAGCTCGCCCGGACGCTCGGCGCCGCCCGCGTCATCGGGTCGGCGGGCGGGCCCGCGAAGGCCGGGCTGCTCGTGGACCGCTTCGGCTTCGACGCCGCGCTGGACCACCGCGCCGGGCCGATCACCGCGCAGCTCGCCGAGGCCGCCCCGGACGGCATCGACGTCTACATCGACAACGTCGGCGGCGACCACCTGGAGGCGGCCATCGGCGCCATGCGCGTCGGCGGGCGCGCCGCGCTCGTCGGCGCCGTCAGCGGGTACAACGCGACGGCGCCCGTCCCGGGGCCGTCCAACCTGTTCACGGTCGTGGAGCGGCAGCTGACGCTGCGCGGCATGCAGGTCAGCGCCTACTTCCACCTCTTCCCCGAGTTCATCGGACGGGCCGCGGGGTGGCTCGCCGACAGATCCCTGCGCACCGAGGAGACGGTCGTGGACGGTCTCGACCAGGCGCCCGCCGCGCTCATCGGCGTCCTGCGCGGCGCCAACACCGGCAAGATGCTCGTCCGCCTGCCCTGAGACGCCGCGGAGAGGGAGCGTTCACCCCCGGGGGAATGCCGCTTCGGTGGACGCGGGAGGCCCGGGTCCGCTAGAGAGACGTGGTATGACCGCTTTGGTACTCGGGCCCCATCTCCGGCATGTCAGCGTTCACACCGCGACGATCTGGGTGGAGACCGACCGCGCGTGCGAGGTCCGCGTCGTCAACGGCGAGCACGGGCTGGACGCGAGCGCCCGCACGTTCACCGTCCACGGCCACCACTACGCCCTCGTCGAGATCGACGGGCTCGACGGGGGCGCGCGGATCCCGTACGAGGTCGTCCTGGACGGCGAGACGGTGTGGCCCGAGGCGGCCTCGGAGTTCCCCGCCAGCCAGATCAGGACCCTCGACCCGGACGGCGGGCTGCGGATCTCCTTCGGGTCGTGCCGCCGCTCGCCGGGGACGCCGGAGCAGTTCGGGCACGACGCGCTCGCCGCGTTCGCCCACCGGCTCCGCGCGGACCCGGGCGTCACCTGGCCGGACATCCTGCTGATGGTCGGCGACCAGGTGTACGCCGACGAGCTGAGCGACGACATGCGCGCCTTCATCCGCGGCCGCCGCGGACCGGACGAGCCGCCGGTGGACGAGGCCGCCGACTTCGAGGACTACACGCACCTGTACAAGCTGGCCTGGCTCACCGACCCGGCGGTGCGGTGGCTGCTGTCCACCGTTCCCACGTTCACGATCTTCGACGACCACGACATCAGGGACGACTGGAACACCTCGTTCGCCTGGCGCGAGGAGATGTGGTCGCAGCCCTGGTGGCGGGCGCGCATCACCGGCGGCATCGCCTCGTACTGGATCTACCAGCACCTCGGGAACATGTCGCCGGACGGCCGGGCGGCCGACCCGGTCTACAAGGCGGTGCGGACGGCGTCCGAGAACGGCGGGGACGCCGGGCAGATCCTGGACGAGTTCGCCGAGCAGGCCGACAAGGAGCCGGCGAGCACCCGGTGGAGCTACGCCCACGACTGGGGCGGCACCCGGCTGATCGTGGTCGACAGCCGCTGCTCCCGGCTGCTCACCGCCGACCGGCGGGGCATGCTGGACGACGAGGAGTTCCGCTGGCTGGACGGGCAGTGCCAGGGCGGCATGGACCACCTGCTCATCGCCAGCTCCCTGCCCTACCTGCTGCCCCGGGCCATCCACCACGCCGAGGCGTGGAACGAGGCGGTCGCGGGCGGCGCCTGGGGCAAGACCGGCGCCCGGCTCGGCGAGAAGGTCCGGCAGGCCGCCGACCTGGAGCACTGGGCCGCGTTCGAGCGCTCCTTCCGGGAGGTCGCCGGCGACGTGATCGCGGTCGGACGCGGCGAACGGGGCCCCGCGCCGGCCAGCATCTCTTTTCTGTCAGGCGACATCCACTACTCCTATCTGGCGCGCGTCGTCACGCCCGGCACCAGGTCGGAGATCACGCAGATCGTCTGCTCGCCGCTGCGCAACCCGCTGGTCGGGAAGTTCCGCTGGGCCAACCGGATCGCGTGCTCGCGGGCCACCTCGGGTTCTTTCCGCCTTCTGGCGAAGCTGTCGGGGGTTCCGGTCCCGCCGCTGCGGTGGCGGATGACGGACGGCCCCTGGTTCGACAACGCGATCGCCACGGTCGAGATGTCCGGCCGCGACTGCCGCGTCCGCTGGGAGACACCGCGGGACGGGGTGACTCTCGGCGAGATGGGACGGGCCTCGGTCACCGGCTGACCTGCGAGGCAGCGGACGGACGGGCCCGCGACACGCCGGTGCCGCCATGCACGGTTGAAGCCCGGGTCGCGCGGACCTAGAGGCGGGCCGCCCTCCTGCTGCTTCCTGTAAAGATCATGGCGATCCGCGAGGGCGGGCCGAAACGGCTGGTAGCGTCCGCCGCGGCTCCCAATTCGTTGTTACCGGGGAGTCGCGAACCGGCGGCGCGTCGTGAAAGAGTGGCGAATCGCCGTATTGGCCTACGGGGCTTACGGGCTTCACTACGCTATAAGCACCCGGGGTCATTGCGCCGGCCCGCGTCCCCGAGAGCATGAAGGGCAGGCCGCCGGAGGATGGTCACACTCGCCAGCCTGACCGAGGAGTGGGCAATCGGTGA
The DNA here is from genome assembly GCF_004349215.1 of Actinomadura rubrisoli. Taxonomy (GTDB): domain Bacteria; phylum Actinomycetota; class Actinomycetes; order Streptosporangiales; family Streptosporangiaceae; genus Spirillospora; species Spirillospora rubrisoli. The sequence goes on from NZ_SMKU01000291.1 coordinate 8,509, forward strand.
GGCCCTGTGTTGAGGAAGGGCGGTGTCGCATGGATCGCTGCGCGCTGTTCGTAGACGCCGGCTATCTGCTGGCCGATGGCGCCATGGCGGTGCACGGCACCCGCCATCGCGAGACCGTCTCGTGGGACTTCGGCGGCCTCCTGCAGTTGCTGAGCAACCTGGCGAGGGAGCGCACCGGCATCCCGCTGCTGCGCTGCTACTGGTACGAGGCCACGGTCGAGGGCAGGCGCGCCCCCGAGCACGAGGCCCTCGCCGACCTTCCCGGCCTCAAGCTGCGGCTCGGCCGCATCCGCCCCGGCCGCCGCGAGGGCGTCGACACCGAGATCCACCGCGACCTGATGACCCTCGCCCGGGGCGGCGCGCTCGCCGACGCGGTCGTGGTCAGCGGTGACGAGGACCTCGCGCAGGTCGTCGCCGACGCCCAGGACCTCGGCGTCCGCGTCACCGTCGTGCACGTGGCCGTCGACGGCAACTGGACGATCTCCCGCGTGCTGCGGCAGGAGTGCGACGACCTCATCGAGATCGGCTCCGGCCACCTGCGCCCCTACGTCAACCTGCTCGCCGGGATGGACGGCTCGTCCGGGTCGTCGGGCTCGTCCTCGCTCGGCACCAGCCCGCTGTCCAACGGGCACGGCAACGGCGCCGGGAGCTCGATCGGCCCGCTCCAGACGACCTCGCACAACGGCCCGCCGCCCGCGTCGCCGATCAGCGGCCAGCCGGCGGCGCCGTCCATCCCGTCCGTCCGCGACCTGGGGCCGGCGATGACGTCGGGCCCGCTGCCGACCCCCGGGAGCACGGGCGGGCTCGGCTCCTCGTTCGGCAACGGCGCCCCGCAGCCCCCCTCGCCCCTGCAGGCCGCCCCGACGCCGGCGCCGTCCACGACGCAGCCGCAGCCGCCGTCCACCGGTCCGCAGTACAACCCGGCGGTCCCGTCACCGTCCCCGCCGCCACCGCCGCAGTCCATGCCCCAGTCGCAGTCCATGCCCCAGTCGCACACGCTGCCGTCCAACCAGTCGCAGCCGATGTCGATGCCGCCGAGCCAGCCGCACGGCCCCTACACCGGGCCGCAGCAGATCTCGCCGGTCCCCGTCCAGCAGAGCACGCCCACCCTGGCCGACGCGGTGAAGGCCGCCCACCAGGAGGGCCAGGACTTCGGCGAGTCCGTCGCCCGGGACGCGCCCGCCCTGTGGCTGGAGGCCGTCCTCGCCCGCAAGCCGCGCATGCCGTCCGATCTGGAGGCGCGCCTGCTCCAGGGCTCCTCGCTCCCCATCGACTTCCTCCTGCATGACGAGGTACGGCACGCGCTGCGCCGCGGATTCTGGGATGCGCTCGAACGTTCCCGCAGGTGAAGGCGTGCGATACCGGATGGTACGCGTGGGTAATTCGCGATCATCGGCAATTCGCCCGCTTCGGCCGCCGAGCGCCGGGTAGCGTTGAAGCGTGACGCATGTGACGGAAGACGATCTCGACGATCTGGAGTTCGACACCCTGCGCACCGGCGATCACATCTCGGCGGCCCGGCGGCTGTCCGAGCTGGCCGAGGCGGTGTCGGGCGGGGTGACCCGCGCCAACGTGCTGCTCCGCGCGGGCGAGCAGTGGCAGCATGCCGGCGACCACGCCAAGGCGGCCGAGCTCTACCGCAAGGCCCTGGACGACGGCGGCGAGACCTACGGAGACCCGCGCGCCTACCTCGCCGACGCCCTGTTCGAGCTGGGCCGCGCCGACGAGGCGCGCGGCCTGGTCGAGCAGATCCGCGCCGACAAGCCGCGCGACCCCGAGGTCTACCGCGCCGTCGCCGAGGTCCTGTACGCCCAGGGCGACGCGTCCGGCGCCCACGAGTGGGCCACCACGGGCGCCGACGTCGTCCTCGCCCTGCGCGACCGCGCCGTCGGCACCGGCATCGGCGGCGGCCCCGACGAGGCCCCCGCCCCGGGCGCCGACTCCCTCACCTCGGGCCCCGACGACGTCGCCCTCGCCGAGGACAGCCTGGAAGCCCTCCTCCGCCTGCGCTACCGCGCCCGCATCGACCTCGGCCGCGCCGAGGACGACTACGACGCCCTCCTAGACGACCTCCTCAAGAACGCGTAGCCGCTCCGCTAGGGGGCCGAGCTCGGGCTCACTGCCGTCTAGAGGGTCGCCACGAGCTCGCTGAGGGCCTGCGCGACCGCGGCCGGGGGTCGGTGCTCCTTGACCGGCCAGCCCCGCAGACGGGCCTCTCTGACCGTCTGGTCACGATCGGCCGAGGCGCTGCGGTCGACCTGCGTCCGCAGATAGCCGCAGGGCGCCTCCGGCCAGTCGGCCGGGACGGGCACCCGGTCCTCGGGGGAGCCGTGATCGTGTTCGCGGGCTGGGCGGGGCAGGTCCGCGTCTATGAAGACGTACCCGCCGACGGGCCGGTGGGCGGCGCGCTGGGCCAGCGCGATGGCGGGCAGGAGCGGACCGGCGGCGCCGTGCGCGGCCAGGACGAGCGGCACGACGGGATCGGTCGCGGTGATGATCAGGGACACGCGGGCCACGTAGCGGACGCCGGTGCCGTCCGGGACGTCCGGCGCGATCACGTCCAGGCCGTAGGAGCGGAGCATCTCGGGGAGGTCGCCCCATGAGGCCGCCGTGGTGTTCGGGGCGTGCAGCAGGATGAGGGAACCGGGCGTCATCTCAGGTGCCTACCGCCTCGTCCGCCGGGACCGCGAGCGGCGGACGGCCGCATCGCCTCCGGAAACCGTACAGCGGTGGAGGGCGTTCACGTGGGCTGGGCAGAGGTGAATAGGGTTTGCGCGTGAGCGATCGTGATGAGCTGCTGAAGGCAATCAAGGACAAGGCCGTCGTCCACGGGGACTTCGTCCTCTCGTCGGGGCGGCGCGCGTCCTGGTATGTGGACCTGCGCCGGGTGACCCTGGACGGGACGGTCGCGCCGCTGGTCGGCCGTGTGATGCTGGACGAGACCGCCGACCTGGCCTACGACGCCGTCGGCGGGCTCACCCTCGGGGCCGACCCGGTGGCCGCCGCCATGCTGCACGCCGCGGCCGCCCGGGGACGCGCCCTCGACGCGTTCGTCGTCCGCAAGGCCGGCAAGACCCACGGGCTGCAACGCCGCATCGAGGGACCGGACGTGGCGGGGCGCCGGGTGCTCGCCGTGGAGGACACCTCGACCACCGGGGGCTCGGTGCTCACCGCCGTGGAGGCGCTGCGCGCCGCCGGGGCCGAAGTGGTGGCGGTGGCGACGATCCTGGAGCGCGGGGCCGCGGACCGGATCGTCGAGGAGGGCCTGGAGTACCGCCACCCGTTCGACGTCACCGATCTGGGCCTCGGCTGAGGGGTCAGCGGCGCGCGGACACGAACCACTGGCCGCGCTGCCCCGCCGGCTTGGGCGGCTGCTGCTTGCCGTAGATCACGACCTGGAGCGATCCGCCGTCGCTGGCGACGACGCTGAGGGGGGTCTCGTCGTACTTGCGCCACTCGCCGGTGGCGAGCGTGGCCTTGGTGAGGACGTCGCCGGTGTTGGACACCCGGACGGTGACGGTGGTGGCGGGACCGGTCACGCGGATGACGAGGGGCGGGGGC
>NZ_SMKU01000292.1 GCF_004349215.1 Actinomadura rubrisoli
CGGTGGGGCCGGGGCCGAGCTGGCGGTCGCTGGGGCCCACGACGATCCCGAACGGGCAGACGTACGGGGCCGGACGGGTGAACGTGTCGGGGCGGGTGTCGGCGATTGCCATCGACCCCGCCAACACCGCGCATGTGCTGGTCGGGGCGGCCAACGGCGGGGTGTGGGAGAGCCGGGACCGCGGCGCCTCGTGGGCCCCGCGGACCGATGACGCGGCGACGCTCGCGGTGGGCGCGGTCGCCTTCGACCCGTTCGACCCGGCGCATGTGCTGGCCGGGACGGGCGAGGGCAACTGGTGGGCCCGGCTCGGGGCGGGCGTCCTGCGCTCCAGCGACGGCGGCACCAAGTGGAGCACGTTGTGCACCGCGCCGTTCGTAGGGCAGGGCTTCTACGACCTGGTGTTCGACCCGGGGACCCGTGACCGGATCCACGCCGGGACGAACTTCGGCCTGTACGTGTCGTCGGACGGCGGCTCGACCTGGACGCGGCGGCGGTCCTCGGCGACCTGGTCCGTCTCGACCGGGTCCGGCGAGGTGCTCGCGGCCTGCCAGGACGGGCTGTTCCGCTCGACGGACGGCGGGACGACCTGGAACACGGTCCCGCTGCCCGGCGCCCCGGCGTCCTTCGGGCGGCTGGCGGTGGCGGTCGCGAGGTCGGATCCGTCCGTGGCCTACGCGTGGGGCGCCGTGGACCCGACCGCCTACCTGTGGCGGCGAGCGGGTGGGACGTGGACGGCGGTGACGCCGCCGACCGGTGTCGCGGTGGGGCAGGCGTGGTACGACTGGTTCCTGGCCGTCGCGCCCGACAACGCGGGACGGGTGTACTGCGGCGCCATCGACGCCCATCGCGGCGAGCTGGCGGGGACCACGTGGACGTGGACCGACATCAGCAGCAAGCCCGCGCCGGGTGACTCGATCCATCCCGACCAGCACGCCATCGCGTTCGAGCCGGGCCGTCCGGACGTGGTCTACATCGGCAATGACGGCGGCCTGTTCCGCAGCCCGGACCGGGGCGGGACCTGGCAGCACCTCAACAACGGCCTGGTCATCACCGAGTTCGAGTACCTCGCGCAGGACGTCGGGTCCGCGCGCTGGCTGCTCGGCGGCACGCAGGACAACGGCACGGAGCGCTGGACGGGCGCGCCGGAGTGGCTGCACTCGCAGGACGGCGACGGCGGCGACTGCGCGGTGAACCGGACCACGCCCGGCACCGTCTTCCATTCCTTCTTCGGCATGGGCCTGGAGCGGTCGACCTCACGCGGGGACTGGAACACCTGGCAGTGGTCCCCGCCGGTGGTGCCGCCGAACGAGGGGGCGCTGTTCTACCCGCCGGTCGAGGCGAGCGCCACGAACGGCGACACGGTCGCGATGGGCGGGGGCGCCCTCTACGTCTCCCGCGACAACATCACGATGTGGACGCGGCTGGCGTACCCGGTGGCCGCCACGGCGTCCGCGATGTACATCCCCAACGCCGACCGGGTGTACGTGGGGACGACCGGCGGGCAGATCTTCTCGACGCGCTGGACGGGTTCGGCGTGGACCGCGATGACGCAGCTCACGACGCCGCGCGCGAACGCCTGGGTGAGCGACCTGCACGTCGATCCGGGGGACCTCAACCGGATCTGGGCGACCCATCAGACGATCGGCGGCGGCCGGGTCTGGCGGTCCACCGACGGCGGCGCGTCGTGGACGGACCGGTCGGCGGGGCTGACCACCCTGCCGATCAACGCGATCGAGATCGACCCGGGCAACCGCGACCGCGTCTGGGTGGCCGCCGACCTCGGCGTCCACCAGAGCACGGACGGCGGGGCGACGTGGCAGCCGTTCTCCAACGGGCTGCCCAACGCGTTCGTCGGCGACCTGGTGTTCCACCCCCATGCCCGCGTGCTGCGGGCCGGGACGCGCAACCGGGGCGTGTGGGAGATCCCCGTGGACGGCTGGATGACCCAGCCGGTCTGCGGCGTCCAGTGGACGGGGTCGCTCGCGGCGGGCGCGTCCCAGCGCTGGTTCACCTGGGGCTGGCCCGCCACCTGGCATCTGCTGTGGACGGTCATGCCGACGTCGCCGCGCTCCGGTGCCCCGCAGGTGAGCTGGAGGGTCCAGGCCGAGCGGGCGGACGCCGAGCACGTCACGTACTGGATCACCGTGCGGAACCTCACGCAGCAACCGGTCACGTTCGAGGGCAGGTACGCCCTCCTGAGCCGCTACTGAGCCCTCACCGAACCTGGAGTCAGCACGATGTGGACCAACGTTCAATTCACGGGGTCGCTCGCGCCCAGCGCCAGCCAGCGCTGGTTCACCTGGGGCTGGCCGGCCGCCTGGCACGTCGTCTGGTACATGGTGCCGACGTCGCCGCGGGCGGGCGCCCCCCAGGTCGACTGGGACGTCTCGGTCGAGCGCGCCAACGACACCCAGGCCGCCTACTGGATCACGGTCACGAACCTCACCACGAGCCCGGTGACCTTCGAGGGCCGGTACGCGGTCCTTTCCTGACTCCGACCCCGAGAAGGGCGATCATGCGGATCATCATCGAGTTCGACGGCACGGCGGCCGTGCCGGTCGCGGTCCAGGAGGCGGCCCCGGCCGTCCGGGAAGGGACGGCGGAGCCGCGGACGATCGACGCCGGGCCGGCGCCCGCCGGGTACGAGGCCGAGGGCGCGCCCCCGGCCTTCTCGGGCCCGCCGCGCGACGGCGTGCCGCATGAGGGCGCGCCACGCGAGGGCGCGCCCGCCCCGTTCGGGAACGGACGCGCGGCGGAGGCCGGTCCCGACCTCGCGGCCGGTGCCGCGCCGGTTCTGTGAGGAGGTCATGGAGATGCTGAACGAAGTGTTCCCCGTCGTCGGGGGCATCCTGCTGGGCCTGCTGATCGTCGGCGTCCGGCAGTCCCTGCGCCTGTGGGTGGCCGTCCCGGCCGCCGTCGTCATCGGATTCCTCGCCACCGTGGTCAGCGGCGAGTTCCGGATGGGCTGGGAGTTCCTGCTGATCGACATACCGCTGGTCGCGGTGGCGGCGGTGGCCACCGTCATGGTCGTCCGGCTCGTCCGGCGCCGCGCCGCCGGGGCTTGAGGGGCCGCGCCGCACTGGCCGCGACTTGTCGCGGGGTGTCTCTTTTTGGTCTCTCGCGCGTGCACGCGGGGCGGGTGTGGGAGACAGGGAGGGTGGACGTCTCGGGGCGGATGTGGGAACGGCTCGTAGCGGCGGGGGCCGAGAAGCGGTTCGGGCCGGGCGAGGTCGTGCTCCGGCAGGGCGATCCTCCGACGCATGTCCTCGTCCTGGTCTCGGGACGGGTCAAGGTCTCGCTCACCCTGCCGAAGGGGGAGGTGCTGCTGCTGGCCGTCCGCGGGCCGGGCGAGGTGCTCGGCGAGATGGCGGTCCTCGGGGAGGACGACCGGTCGGCGACGGTGGTGGCCGTGGACGCGTGCGTCGCGCGGGTCGTGACCGCCGAGCGGTTCCGGCTGCTGACGCGTTCGGCCGGGGTGCGGGACGAGCTGCTGCTCCGGGCCATGCGGCGCATCCGGGAGGTGGAGGCGTGGCGGGCCGAGACCGCGGCGCTGCCCGCCGGGCCGCGGGTCGCCCGGGCGCTGGTGCGGCTGGCCGTGGCCGGGACGGCGGGCGGGCCGGTGGACGTGGGGCTCGGCCAGACCGAGATCGGGCAGGCGGTGGGGCTGTCGCGCAGCGTGGTCGCCGCCGAGCTGGCGCGGCTGCGCGAGCGGGGGCTGGTCATGACCGAGCGGCGCCGGATCGTCATCGTCGACCTGCCCGGCCTGCGGGCGCTGGCCGAATCGGGACACGGGTCTGTCTGATTTCAGACAGAGGGCGCCGCCGACCTTCTCCAAAGTGGGTGGTTCTGCCGACCCCCTGGAGAGAGCACCCATGGAGACCTTTCGCGCGCTGCTCGTCGTCGACGCCGAGAAGTTCAGCGCCCACAGCGACGTGAAGCTGCCCCGCCTGCACATGGAGATCCGGCGCGTGCTCGCGGCGGCCTTCGAGGAGAGCGGGCTCGGCGACACGTGGAAGGCCGTCCGGTTCCTGGAGAGCACCGGCGACGGCATCCTCGCGATCCTGCCGCACGACGCGGTGCCGCGGCTGGTCGAGCCGTTCCCGCGGCGGCTCCAGGACGAGCTGGCCGCGTCGGCGCCGGGGCTGCGGGCGGAGGGGATGCGCCTGCGGCTGCGGGTGGCGATGCACATCGGGCTCGTGGACGACGAGCGTCCGGACGCGCCGGGCGTCTCCACCGCGACCGTCGACGTCAACCGGCTCGTGGAGGGGGAGCCGCTGCGCGACGCGCTGAAGCGCAGCGACCCCGAAGTGACGTTCGCCGCGTTCCTGTTCTCGTCGGAGCTGTTCAGCGTCTACGTCGCGGGCGGCCGGACCGGGCTGCGCGAGAGCCAGTTCACCGAGGTGGAGATCAAGGTGAAGCAGTTCGTCCGCCCCGCTCACCTGTACGTGCCCGTGCCGTCGCGGCGCTCCGAGCCGGAGGAGGGCGGAGGCGCCGCGAAGCCCGCGCCCGTCCCGCCCGCGCCGGGCGGGCCGTCGATCGGCGGCATCACCATCAGCGGGGACGGGACGCAGAACGCGTTCGGGAACACCGTCGGCGGCGACTTCCGCCAGGAGCGGTGATGACGGAGTTCGACGATGTGAGCATCATCGGGGACGAGACGCAGAACGCGTTCGGGAACACGGTCTCGGGCGACCTCATCCAGACGCAGCTCCAGTTCGTCCGAGGACGCCCCTCGATGGTGCTGTCGGAAGGGGAGATCGCCGACCGGGTCACGGGCTACGTGCCCGCCCTCAACCACGAGGAGATCGTCGGCGTCCTCGACCGCCACCACGCGGTCGCGCTCGCCGGCGCGCCCGGGACGGGGACCACGACCACGGCCGTCGCGGCGCTGCGGTGGCTGCGTCCGGACCTGCCGATCCGGCTGTTCTCCACCGACGAGGACGACGTGGAGGAGATCGGCGCCGCCAAGGCGTGCGGGTACCTCGTCCGCGCGGGCGAGGAGGACGCGTCGCGGCTGCGGTCCTGCCTGGAGGCGGTGCACGCGGCCGGCGGGTTCCTGCTCGTCACCGGGTCGCCGGCGGAGCTGCGGGGGTTCACCGAATTCCTGCACGTGCTGCCGGTGCACCCGCCGCCGCCCGACGCCGTCTACCGGGCCCGGCTCGCCCGCTGCGGCGTCGGGCGGGACTGGGCGGGGTGGCCGCGCGCGGCGGTGCTGCTGAGGGACGCGACGCCCGCCGAGGCGCGCCGCCTCGCCGATCTGGTCGTGGCCGGGGGCGGCGCGAGCGAGGTGGAGCTGGCGTACCGGGGCTGGGACGAGCACCTGCGCGGCTGGTTCGGGGAGAACGGGGAGCTCCGGAACCAGACGCTGATGATCGCCGCCGCGACGATCGCGCCGGCGGACGAGACGAGCGTGTACGGGGCGGCGATGTCCCTGGCGCGCCAGCTCAAGATCAAGGTGGAGGGCGGGGGGCTCGCCTGGTGCCCGTCCACCGGGCTGAGCGAACTGCTCGGCGCCGACCGGGACGACGACAAGATCGTGTTCCGGCGGCACGGCTACGCCGACTCCGTGCTGCGCTACGTCTGGGACGACTACCCGCTCGCCCGGTTGGACCTGCTGTCGTGGCTGTCGGCGCTGCCCACGGACGAGGTGGTGGAGCTCAGGCCCGCGCTCCGCCACAAGCTCGTCGAGGTGTTCGCCGACCTCGCGTCCGAGCACGACGAGGTGGAGAGGATCTTGCGCAAGGCGGCCGAATGGGCCGCGCGCCACCATGCCGCGGACCTGTCCTACGTCGCGCTGGCCAGGACGTGCCTGCACCCTCGGGTCGGAGGGCGGGTGCGCGGGCGGCTGTACAAGTGGTCCATCGAGCGGCGGACGGCGAAGACGCTCAAGCTGACGGTGGCGCGGGTCTGCCAGGTGCTCGGCGAGACGCACGTGTCCATCGCGCTGACCCGGCTCAAGCACCTGGCCACCTACGGGGACGAGCAGGTCCAGGCCGAGGTGTTCGAGGTGGTGCGGGCGCTCGCCGAGATCCATCCCGAGAAGGTGTTCCAGACCGCGCTCATCTGGTGCCGGACCGCGACGCGCCTGGCCTCGGAGCGGGACAGGTTCAACCGGGCCCGGATCGGGCTCCAGATCCTGCTCGCCGAGCACGACCGTCCGCTCCGCGTGCGCCACGGCGGGGACGCGCGGGAGATGTCGATGTTCCCGGACGCGACGCGGCTGCGGAGCGTCCTGGAGGTGATGGAGCAGCTCGCGGCCTGCGGCGGGCACGTCCGCCCGCTGGTGCTGGAGGCGGCGCGGACGCTGGCCGCCGGCGGATACCGGACGTCCGTCCTGCGGGCGGCGCTGGCGTGGGCGGCACACCCGGACGGGCCCAGCGTGGCCATCGGGACGGAGATCTTCCTGATGCTGGCCGCCGAGACGACCCCGGACGGGCTCCCGGCGATCCTGGCCGGTCCGGACGCGATCGACCCGATGGCCTGCACGCCGCCGTGGGCCGTGGCGCTGGGCGCGCAGGCCGCGGGGTCCGGCGAGTACACCCTGTTCGAGATGGTGCTCCAGCTGTGGCTGGACGCGGCGGCCACGCGCCGCGAGGTGCGGCCGCGGATCGTCTCGATGATCGAGCAGGCGGCGGGCGGCGATCTGGGACGCCGGGCAGTCGTGCTGGACGTCGTCCGGCGATGGGCGGGGGTGGACCGTGCGCGGCGGGGCGTCAAGGAGGACATCTTCGTCCGGCTGCTGTATCCGGAGTGGAAACTGCTGCTGCTGATGGTCTGGGTTCGGATTCGGTCGACGCTCGGGCAGTGACCACTTGTAGCTTGGGCGTGTGACCGAAGCGCATACCCCCCGGACGTCGGGTTTCAAGGACCTGTTCAGCGGCGCGAGCTACTTGCTGCGCGGCATCGGATGGATGGCCCGGCACCCCGTGCAGTGGCTGTTCGGCCTGATCCCGGCGCTCATCGTGCTGGCGGTGTACGCGTCGGCGCTCGTGGTGCTGGCGTTCCAGGTGGACGACCTGGCCGGGTGGGTGACGCCGTTCGCCGACGGCTGGTCGGAGGCGGCGCGCACGTCCGCGCGGGTGGTCGCCGGGATCGCGATCTACGGCGCGGCGGTGTTCCTGGCGATCCTCACCTTCACGGCCGTGACGCTGCTGATCGGCGACCCGTTCTACGAGGCCATCGCGGTGCGGGTGGAGGAGTCGCAGGGCGGCGCGCCGCCGGACCCGGGAGACCCGCTGCTCGTCCAGATCGGGCGGGCGGTCAGGGACACGGTGATCCTCGCCACGATCGCGCTCCTGTTCGCGGCGGTGTTCTTCGCGTGCGGGTTCCTGCCCGTGGTGGGCCAGACGGTCGTCCCGGTGGTCGCGGCGTGCGTGTCCGGCTACTTCCTCGCGGGCGAGCTGACCTCCGTCGCGCTGGAGCGGCGGGGGCTGCGGCGCCGGGACCGGTTCGCGCTGCTGAAGCGGAACCGTCCGCTCGCGGTGGGGTTCGGCGCGGCGACCTTCGTGGTCTTCCTCATCCCGCTGGGCGCGGTGCTGGCGATGCCGGGCGCCGTGGCGGGCGGGACGCTGCTGGCCAGGGAGCGGCTCGCGCCGGACGCCGAGGCCGCGCGCGAGGACATCGGCGTCGCCGGGCAGACCTGAGCCGATAAGAAGATGTGTCCTGAGTGTGATTACCGGCCGGACGTAATTGATGATCTTCGCGTAACGTGTGCCGCATGTCCGATCAGGGGGAGCGCGGTGGGCGCTGGACCGATATGAGCGAGAGCGATGCCGGTCGCGAACGGGAGGAGCCGCAGGCCGGTCCGGAGGCGGGCCTGCCGCCGGTGGCCTTCCCCGAGGCCAAGGTGCCGGAGGTGCGGGTCCCCGCGCCGACGGGCCGCACCGACTTCTCCGAGCCCGAGCAGCCGCCGCAGCAGTCCGAGCAGCAGTGGCAGCCGTCCGAGCAGCCGCCGCAGCAGCCGTGGCAGGCGGCGCCGCACGACGTCTGGGGCAAGGTAGAGGCGCCCGCGCCGGAGCAGCAGCAGGCCGCGCCAGCGCCGGAGCCCTCACAACCCGCACCGCCGGCATCGCCCGCACCGCCGGCGTCGCCCGCACCGCCGGCGTCGCCCGCACCGCCGGCGTCGCCCGCACCGCCGGCGTCGCCCGCACCGCCGGCGTCGCCCGCGGAGCCGCCGGCCGCCGAGGACGTCAAGGTCGCCCCGGTGCCGGACGAGGCCCCGCAGTGGGAGGGGTCGCTGTTCGACGAGGGCGAGGGCGACGCGAACTACGCGCCCGCCGTTCCCATGGGGACGGCCGGGCCTGCCAAGCCCGGCAAGCCGAGCAGCGGCAACTGGCAGATGCCCGACTGGATGGCCGACGAGGCCGCCGCTGACGCCAAGCTCGGCGCCTCGGCCACCGGACCGCGCGAGCGCCGGGAGCGCCGCCGCGACCGCCGTGAGCGCTCCGACGTCCCCAGCGCCCCCGGCCTCCCCGACACCCTGGACGACGGCGCGGGCCGGACCCGGCTGGTCCTGATCGGCGGGGTGAGCCTGCTGGTGGTCGCGCTGGTCGCGGCGGGCGGCGTCTACCTGCTGAAGGGCCGCGGTGACGACGAGGCCGCGCCCAGCGGCCGGTCGGGCCGGACGGCGTCGGCGCGGCAGCCGCAGGAGCCGCAGGTCAAGATGCCGCCGGACCGGCGGCTCCGGACGTTCGCCGGACGTCCGAGCCGGGTGCTCGGGCACGTGACCGACACCCACTCCGGGCTGGCGTACCCGCGCCTGGCCGCGCCCTGGCAGCTCCCCACGAAGAAGAACAAGCTGGGCACCGCGGGCTGGTCCGGGCAGCAGATCCTCGTCACCGAGCGGCGCGGACGGCAGCTCTGGTACGGCCAGCTGCTCACCGGCACGCTGGCCCCGACCTTGCAGAGCTCCTACCGCGGGCCGAAGAGCGTCAAGAACGTCAGCGGGATGGCGGCCAAGGCGTTCGAGGCCCAGTACTACGCGTTCCCGCACCGCACGATGCCGCTGGCGTCGCAGGCGCTGAGCGTGGGCGGCCGCCAGGGCTGGCTGGTCGCCTCCTACCTCACCTACAAGCGGTCCGGGGTGCGGGCGACCGGCGAGATCGTGGCCACCGCCGTGATCGACACAGGCCGTCCCGAGCCCGCGGTGGTGTTCGCGTCGCTGCCGAACACCCACAAGAAGATGTGGCCGGACCTGAACGCGTTCCTCGCCCAGCTGAAGATCGCCGCCTGACCCTGAGAAACCGAATCGGATTCTCATAGGCTGTGCCGCATCCCCGAGCGAGAGGTGCGGTCATGGCGATCGGGCTGACCGAGGAGCACGAGGCGCTGGCGGCGTCGGTGCGCGGCTTCGCGGAGCGGCACATCACGCGGCGGTCCGTCCGGGAGGCGGCGACCGGGTTCTGGGACGCCCTCGCCGCGCAGGGCCACTTCGGTCTGCACCTGCCGGAGGAGGAGGGCGGGCAGGGCTTCGGGCCGCTGGAGCAGGCCGTCGTGCTGGAGGAGCTCGGGCGGGCGCTCGCCCCGGGCGCGTACGCCCCGACCGTGCTGGCGTCCGCGATTCTGCATGCCGCCGGTTTCCCCAAGCCGCCGTCCGGTCTGGCGGACGGTACCCGGACTGCGGCCGTGGGCCTGTCCGGCGGCCTTGAGGCGGACGGGTCCACGGTCTCCGGGACGGTCCAGCCCGTCCTGGGCGCGCCGCTGGCGGACCTGTTCGTGCTCCCGGCCGGTGACCGGTGGGTGGTCGTCGAGCGGGACGAGGTCGCGGTCGGCCCGCTGGAGTCCCTCGACATCACCCGCCCGGTCGGCTCGGTCACCGTGGACGGTCTGACCGTCCCGGGCGACCGTTTCGTGGACGGCGTGGACGTCCAGGCCCTCGCGGTCGTCCTGCTGGGGGCCGAGGCGTGCGGCGTGGCGGGCCGCGCCTTGGACGATGCCGTGGCCTACGCCAAGCTGCGCGAGCAGTTCGGCCGTCCCATCGGGCAGTTCCAGGGCGTCAAGCACAAGTGCGCCCGGATGCTGATCGCCGTCGAGCGGGCCAGGGCGGCGGTATGGGACGCGGCGCGCGCGCTGGACGACTCCGAAGAACAGCGCGCGTATTCGGCCGGAGTCGCGGCCGTCCTGGCCACCGACGCCGCCGTCATGTGCGCCGAGGGCAACATCCAGGTGCACGGAGGGATCGGCTACACCTACGAGCACGACGCCCACCTGTACTACCGCAGGGCCCTGACCCTGCGAGCCGTCCTGGGCCGGGCGAGCGGCCAACGCGCGGACGTGGCGGCGCTGGCGGTCGCGGGCGTGCGGCGGCCCATGGACGTCGAGCTGCCCGCGGACGCCGGGCCGCTGCGGGACGGGATCCGGGCGGCGGTCGCGGAGCTGGCCGCGATGGAGCCGCTGGAGCAACGGGCCGCGATGGCCTCGGGCGGCTGGGTGACCCCGCATCTGCCGGAGCCGTGGGGCCGGGACGCGGGGCCGCTGGAGCAGATCGTCATCCAGCAGGAGCTGAGCGCGGCCGGGGTGCGCCCGGTGCCGCTGATGATCGCGGCATGGGTCGTCCCATCGCTGGTGCGGTACGGGACGCCGGAGCAGCAGGACCGGTTCCTGCCGCCGACGCTGCGCGGCGAGATCGTCTGGTGCCAGCTGTTCTCCGAGCCGGGCGCGGGCTCCGACCTGGCCGGGCTGCGCACGCGCGCCGAGCGCGTGGAGGGCGGCTGGCGGATCAGCGGCCAGAAGATCTGGACGTCGCTGGCCCGGGAGTCCCAGTGGGGCATCTGCATCGCCCGCACCGGCCCCGACCGGCGCAAGCACGACGGCATCACCTACTTCCTGGTGGACATGGCGTCCGAGGGCATCGAGATCCGCCCGCTCCGGGAGTGCACCGGCGACGCCGTCTTCAACGAGGTCTTCCTGGACGGCGTGTTCGTCCCGGACGAGCTGGTCGTCGGACCCGTCAACGCGGGGTGGCGCGTCGCCCGCAACACCCTCGCCAACGAGCGGGTCGGGCTGACCGGCTCGTTCCAGCTCGGCGGTGACCTGCCCAAACTGCTGCGCCTCGCCGGGGAGCTCGGCCTGGACGGCGACCCGGTCGTCCGGGACGGCATCGGGCGGCTCGCGTGCGACGAACACGCCTTCGCCCTCCTCGGCCTCCGCGCGACGCTCAAGCAGCTGGAGGGCACAGACCCCGGCGCGACGGCGAACGTCCGGAAGCTGGTGGCGATGGAGCACGGCCAGCAGGTCACCGAGTTCGGGTTCACGCTGCTCGGCGACGAGGGCGCCCTGACCGGCGGATGGAAGGACGGCCTGCGCGCGCGCTGGACCCGCTACCTGCTCGCCTCCCGCGCCATGACCATCGGAGGCGGCACTACCGAGGTCAACCTGAACGTCATCGGCGAGCGGATCCTCGGCCTGCCCCGCGACCCGGAGCCGGTCGGGTAGCGTCCAGGCTCGATGCAGGAGAGGGCGCGGCACCTGGCGGCCGCACTGACCGGGCTGGGGCTCGGGCTCGCGGCGCTCGGCCCGGGGCTCGCGCCCGGCTTCGTGCTGTCGTACGACATGGTGTTCGCGCCGGATCCGGCGTTCACCCCGATGACGTTCGGGCTCACGGGCACGGTGCCGAGGCACGTCCCGAGCGACGCGTTCGTCACCGCGCTCGCGACGGTCGTCCCGGCCGGCCTGGTGCAGAAGCTCGTCCTGCTGGCGATCTTCGTGATGGCGTGCGCGTCGGCGGCGTCGCTGGTGCCCTCCCGCCGACTCCTGCCCCGCCTGGCCGCCGGGGTCTGCTACGCCTGGAACCCCTTCGTCGCCGAGCGGCTGCTTCTCGGCCAGTGGGCGCTGCTGCTCGGCTACGCGGCCCTGCCGTGGGTCGTGGCGGCCGCCGCGCGGACGGACGAGCGCGGCGGCGGACGGCGGCTCGTCCGGACCCTGATCCCCGCGGCCATCGGCGGCTTCGCGGCCCTCACCATCTCGGGACTCACAGCGCTCATCGTGGCCGCGACCGCCGGATATCCCGACCGCGCCGGGCGGGTGTGGGGGGTGGGCCGGGTGGTGCTGTC
>NZ_SMKU01000293.1 GCF_004349215.1 Actinomadura rubrisoli
GGTGACGCGCGCCGACCTGATCGCCGAGTTCGTCGGGCAGACCGCGCCCCTCGTCGCCGTCGGCGGAGCCGTTCAGGGCGCCGGGCGCCGTGATGCGGCGTGCCTGGACGGCGACGGCCCGGTCGAGGAGGTTGCGCATCTCGCGGGCGTTGCCGAAGCGCGCGTCCCGGGCGAGGCGGGGCAGCAGGCGGCGGACGGTGTCCAGCGCGTCCGGCTCGACGGTGAACCCGGCTCCGGCGGCCATCGCCGCGAAGATCGCCACCAGCTCCCCGGCTTCGTAGTCGGGGAACCGCAGCACCCGGGGGAACCGGGACGAAAGGCCCGGGTTGGAGCGCAGGAAGTCCTCCATCTCCTTCTCGTAGCCGGCGACGATCACCACCAGGTCCGCGCGGTGCTCCTCCATCAGCCGCAGCAGCTCGGCGACCGCCTCGTGCCCGAAGTCGGCGCCGGGGGCGTGCGGGCCGGCGAGCGCGTACGCCTCGTCCACGAACAGCACGCCGCCGAGCGCGCGCTCCACCGCCGCCCGCACCCGGGGCGCGGTCTGCCCGACGAACTCGGCGATCAGGTCGGCGCGCGTCACCTCCACCAGGTGCCCGGACGACAGCAGCCCGAGCCGCGCGTAGACCGACGCCAGGAGCCGCGCCATGGTCGTCTTCGCGGTGCCGGGGTTGCCGGTGAAGGCCATGTGGCGGGTCGGGCGCCCGGCGGGGATGCCGGCGTCGCGGCGCAGCCGCTCGGCCCTGGCCTCGGCGACCAGCAGCCCCACCTCCTGCTTGACGGTGTCGAGGCCGATGAGCCGGTCGATCTCCTCCAGCGGGTCGTCGAGCGGCTCGACCCGGTCGGCGGGGACGAGGCCGTCCGGCACGTCGTCCGGGACGAGCTGGTCCAGCGACTCGTCCTCGTCCAGGTCGCTGTCGGTCATGACGCGGCGCGCCTGCCGGGCCACGGTGCGCTCCAGCAGGCCCGCCATGAGCCGGGCGTTGCCGAGCCGCCCCCCGGCCGGGCCGGTCGCCACCAGCTCGCGGACGCGGTCCAGGACGCCCGCGTGGAGCAGGAACCCGCCGTCGGCGGCCCGCGCGGCGAACACCGTGACCAGCTCGGCCTCGCTCATGTCGGGGAACCGGACGGTCTTGGGGAACAGCCGGGCCAGGTCGGGGCGGGCGCCGAGCAGGCCCGCCAGCGCCGCGTCCGGTCCGGACAGCACGACGACCAGGTCGTCCGGGCAGGACTCGATCGCGGCGGCCAGCGCGTCGGCCGCCTCGGCGTCGCGCGCGGACCCGGCCGGGTCCAGCAGGTGGGCGTTGGCGATCAGCAGCACGCCGCCGAGCGCCCGCTCGAACACGCGGCGGACCCTGTGCCCGCTCTCCCCCGGGTACACGCCGGTGAGGTCGGCGCGCTCGACGCGGACCAGATGCCCGGACGGCAGCACGCCCAGCTCGGCGTACAGGCGGCCGAGGATGCCGGCGACGGTGGACTTGCCCGTCCCCGGGTTGCCGGCGAACACCAGGTGCCGGGTCCGGGTGTGGGCGGTCATGCCCGCCTCCTGCCGCAGCCGCGCCGCCTTCGCCTCGGTGACCAGCGCCCGGATCTCGCGCTTGACCGGCGCGATGCCGACGCAGGCCGACAGCTCGGCGAGCGGGTCGGCGAGGGCCGCGCCGGGCGGCGCCGGGCGCGCGGGCAGGTCGGCCTCGGTCACCTCCACGTCGGCGCCGGCGCCCGTGCGCAGCCGCGCGCGCATCAGGCACAGCCCTGCCAGGTGCCCGGCGAGGCGGGCGTTGCGCATGTTGAGCTGGGCGGGCGTGCGGGCGAGCAAGGCCCCGGCGGCGCGGGCGACCCGCCGCTCGACCCGTCCCCCGCCGTCCTGGACGGCGCGGCGGAACAGCTCGGCGTGGTCGAGGACCCCGAAGTCCGCGGTGCGGGCCACGCGCATCTCGTGGACGAGCGCCGGGTTGACGGCCAGGAGGCGCTCCTCTCCGTCCGTCCGGCACAGGGCGACGACGTGGAGCCGGGGGTGGTCGGCCATGGCGCGCCGCAGCTCCTCCACCACCGCGGGGCCCGCCGCGTCGTAGCCCAGGATCGCGTCCAGGTACCGGACGACGAGCAGCTGCCCGCCCTCGACGCACTCGCGGATCCGCGACTGGATCCACAGGACGGCGTCGCTCACCGCGAGGTTGGCGAAGACCTGGTCGGAGACCCGCAGCGCCTCGCGGATCCGCCCGTCGCCGGTCAGGGCCCGTTCCAGCGCGGCCGCGCTGGTGCGGCGGCCGGATCCCTCGGGCCCGCAGATCAGCAGGCGGACGGGGCGCCGGGTGTCGGCGACCGCGCGGCGGAGGGTGTCGGTCAGCGCAGCGGGCCCGAGGATCCCGCCGATCCCGTCCGGCCCCCCTCCCTGCGTCCCGCCGCCGGGCGGGACGGCCGCCGCGGACGGGTCCGCCGCGGGGGCGGCGGCGAGGCGCCGCACCAGGGGGTTGGCGACCCTGCGGCGGTCGAAGATGCGCCGCAGGTCGAGCTGGAACCCGCGCACCGGGAGGTGGCAGTCGGGGCTGGTCGCCGCGTCCGGCAGGCCCTGCACCGCGCCGGTGATCCGCGCGGCCATGTCGAGCCAGGCGCGGCAGGCGTCGGCCTCGCCCGCGACCAGCCCCCGGGCCAGCCACGCGCGCAGGTGCTGCTGCCAGGCATCGATCTCGAAGCCCTCGCGGGCGGCGCGCACCCGGTCCTGGAGGTTCTCGTAGACGGCGGCGCCGACCGCGGCCGACAGCTGGGCCGGGACGGCGGTGACCCCGGCGGCCAGCAGCAGCCGCGCGAGCGCCCCGTCCAGCGGGCGCCCGTCGTCGACGGCCGCGGCGAGGCGCTCGTGCGCGGCGGTGAACCCCGCGCACGCCCAGCTCAGGTATCCGACGGGCCCGGCCAGCTCCGGCAGCGCCTCCAGGGTCGCCTCCGGGACGCCGGACGCCCACGCGTCCTCAAGCTGGTCGTACCGGACGGCCAAGTCCTGCTCCAGCAGGAACGGGTCGCCGACCCGGCGTTCGTAGAGGCCGACCAGCGCGCGCCGCCGCCGTTCGACCGGCTCCAGCCCTTCGAAGACGTCCAGACACGCGCGCGCCAGCTCGTACATGACGGCACGGCGCTCGGGGTCGTTGCCCGCGGGCTCGGGAAGCCACAGGCCGGGCGGCCGCCACCGGCCGCCCTGGGTGAACCAGGCGGCGGGGTCGCGGACGGCGGGCTCGGGGGTGGCGAGGAAGTCCGACAGCAGCTCGTAGTCGACGTCGCCCCGCGACCCGCCCCGGACCGACGACGCGCCGAGCAGGAAGGTCAGCAGCGACCACTGCTCGGCCCCGGCGACGCTGGTGCCGGGCCCGTAGAAGTCGCTGAGCTGCCGGGTCAGGACGAGCGCGCGCCGGTCGCCGTTGAGCGCGTTCGCCCGTTCGCGCATCTCCTCGTACAGGCCGGCGGGCACCCTCCAGGGCCCCTCGGCGTACACGTCGAGCACGGGTTCGTCGGTGAGGAGCACCTCCAGGTGCTCCGGCAACCGGGTCACGCCCACCTGGCAACCTCCCGCCGTGGGGATCACGATCCTCCCCGTCCGTCCGACTACAGATGCCGGGCCGCCGGGAACGCCATTTCTGCCTTCTCCGCGCGGATCCGGACGGCCGGGTTGCGCCTTGCGACTCATCTCGCGGGAGGAATTCCCGCAAGGCTCGTGGTGTCGTGCCCACCCCGCACATCTGAAGGCAGGACGAGGCCGGCGACAGACCCCGGGAGGTTCGATGCCTCGGCCCGACGACCACGACCGGCTGGACGGCGGCGACACCGCCGGTCCCCCCGGCACCGACACCGGAGCGGGAACCCGCCCCGAGGACGAACCGAGCGCGGAAGGCCCCGCCGAGGGCCACGCGGACGGCCGCCCGGACACGGGCGGCGACGAGGGCGCGGCGGCGGCCGGGCCCCCTCGCGGGACCGGCGCGCCGCTGGACGACGCCGAGGTCCTGCGGCTGGAGGGCCGCCTGGAGCCCGCCGACCTGATCCCGGCGCGGATCGCGGCGGCGCGCGTCCGTCCGTCCAAGGCCGCCGGGGACTGCGCCGCCGACCCGGACCCGCTCGGCCCGGCGCGGCGCGCGGCGGACCGGGAGCTGGTCGCGGCGCTGCGCGCGGGCGGCTTCTCCGGCCGGACGTTCGCGCTGTTCGAGGCGGAGTACTGCGCCTACGGGCGGGCGATCCTGATGATGCTGATGCGGACCGGCGAGATCGTCGGGCGGTGCGCGCGGACGCCGCCGCACCGCCCGCGGCCGCTGCCGGTCACCGAGACGCCCGCGTGGACCGAGGACGACATGCAGGGCCTCGCCGACGAGACGGCCGCGCGCGCCATGCGGGTCTTCGTCGATCGGGCGCTGCGCCGGGGCGAGTGGGACCCGGACGGCGAGGCGTCCCTGAAGACCTACTTCGTCGGCTGCTGCGTCCTGCAGTTCCCGAACGTCTTCGCCCGCTGGTACGGGATGCGGCGCAAGTGGGAGGACAACGAGCGCCTGGACCGCAGCGCGAGCCTGGACGCCGCCGCCGAGAACGTCCCGGCGCCGGGCCCGCCCGACGCGACCTCGGAGCTGGCGCTGGACGCGGTGGTCCGCGAACGCTGGCTGCGCACCCTGCGGCCCCGCGAGCGCCTCATCATGGAACTGATGCTGCACGAGCACACGCAGGTCCAGATCGCCGAGTTCCTCGGGATGCCCGTCACGACCGTGCGGGGCGTGGTGGAGCGGGTGCGCAGGCGCGCCCGCGAGCAGGACGCGGACCAGTGGAGGGCCTGATGAGCGGCCCGGACGGCGAGCGGGGACGGCAGGCGCGGGTCTTCCGCCAGCGGATCGGGCGGCTGAGCGGGCTGTGCCGGTCCCTGGGCCTGGACGTGGACGCCGACGCCCTGGACCGGATGGCGGGCGCGGCACCGTCCGCCGACATCGTGCGTCTCGTCGCGGCCCCCGAGGAGCACACCGCCGCCCAGATCGGCACCCGCGTCTCCGCATGGGTCGGCGCGGCCGTGGACGCGGGCCTGGCCCGCCCAGGCGAGCGCGACGCGCTGGAGGAGGTCCTGGTAGCGGAACTCCTGATCGAACGCTCCTCCCTAGGCTGCGGCCCCACCCACACTCGGTTTATTCAATCCCGGCCCAGGGGGCTCGCCTAGCGGCTGTGTTTATTCAACCCCGGCCCAGGGGGCTCGCCTAGCGGCTCACCCCCTGACCGTGCTTGTGCGAGCGCGAATCGCTTCGCGATCTTCCCGGGGATGCTCGCCTTCGGCTTCGCATCCCCGGTCAGGGCGCGCGCTCGCGCGACCGCTGAGCTCAGTTCGCGAACCAGAGCCCCGGACGCCAGGGGCGGCCTGGGCGGATCAGGGGCGGGCTTGACCGTATAGGCGGTCTACGTGGAGGCGGATCACTTGGCGGCCGTCGGCGACCATCGCGCGGCGGTAGTCGTCCCAGTCGGGGTGCTCTTCGCCGCGGATGTCGCGGTACACCGCGATGAGCTCCTCGACGGTGGCGTCGCCCGGGGCGGCGGCGACCGGCGACAGCTCCGCGGTGCCCTCGGCGACCGCCCAGGACCAGCCGTCCGGTGAGCTGACGTGCAGGCTCGCCCGCGGGTCGCGGCGCAGGTTGCGGCCCTTGGCCCGGTCGGCGGTGATCGAGACCCGGACGAGGCGGCGCCCTTCGTCGAAGTGGTAGTTGACGTTGGACAGCTGGGGCCGCCCGTCCCGTTTGAGGGTGGCCAGCACCCCGAGGTCGCGCCCGGCCACCAGGGCCGCGAGCGCCGCGTCGTCCGCCATCATCCGCCTCCGTTGGAGTCGTCGGTTTCCAGGGCACAACCCCGGCGGGCCCCGATCGCTTCCCGCCGGGGGCGGCCCTTAGCGGGCGGCCAGCGCGGCGAAGTCGAAGACCTGGGCGTCGGCGGCGGGCCGGCCGTCCGGCCGGTCCCGGTCTCCCCCGGCCGCATCACCTCCCCCGACGGACCGGGCGGCGCGGCCGGTGAGGATGTGGCCGCGGAACACCGCGCCTTTGGCGGTCACCTTGATGGCCTGGAACGCCTCCGGCGGCAGCGCGCAGAACCCGGTCTGCACCACGTCCTCGAACAGCTTGTCCGAGACGACGTAGGCGAGGTCGCGTCCGGCGTCGTCCACCAGCAGGCGCCGCAGGGGCGCGGAGTCCAGCAGCCGCTGGACGACGATGGGCGCGTCCCCGGCGGGCCCGAAAGGCCCCGGGGTCAGCGTGCCGTGGTGCGCCGCGAGCCGCACCCGCAGGCGGAAACCGCCGTCGCCCTGGCCGATCCCGCGGTTGGTCTCCCGCAGAGCGTCGGCCAGCCCGATCGCGAAGTCGCCGGCCACCGGCGCGGGATCGACCCCCGCGGGCAGCGTGGCGAGCTCGCCGTCGCCGCCGGCCTGCTCGTCCCAGCCCGCGCGGTCGAGGTCCGCCGCGCGCGCGGCGGCGTCGAGCACCTCCGACAGCTGCCGCTGCGCGAGCAGCTGCTCGCGCGTGTCCCGTTTGCTGTATCCCTGGATGTCCACCGCCAGCAGCAGGCGGTAGACGAGCTGCTGCCCTTCCCCGTTCCTGTTCACTCCCGATCCGCCCCTCGGTCGTCCTCCGAGCAAACAGGGCCCGTTGCCCTCATTCGCTCCACCAATGGAGTGAGTGTTGCCAGGTGGAGGATCGCCGTGGTGGGTGCCGCCCGGGGTCGTCTCCTCACTGTCGTGCGACGCGCCTCGTGAGAGGTGCCGGCCATCTCTTGGACGCGGCGTGGGAGCACCGGGCGCCCGAGGTTAGCGACACCTGGCGAACAAGTAAGGGACGCACTGGATTATCCCCCTCGAATCGGACGCATCGCTGAATCTCCCAGGCCCCGTTGAACCCGCCGCGCCGCCCGACCGTACTGCCTCCCAACGTGACACCTGGCTCACGGTCACCGCGCCTTCTCGTCCCCGCCCCCGCAACAGCCCGGAGACCCCGATGGCCCACAGATCACCGGCCGCAGCACCGGCCTCCCGCGAACACCCGCCCTCGCCGTGGAGCTGGTTCCGCGGCGAGCACCCGGGCGCCGTGGACGACCAGGTGATCGTGAACGAGCTGTACCGCGTGTACGGGCGCCCGCTGCTGTCGTTCGTGCTGCGGCTCACCGGCGGCGACCGGCACTGGGCCGAGGACGTGGTGCAGGAGACCATGATCCGGGCATGGCGCAGCGCGCACCAGCTCGACGAGAACGCGGCCTCGCTGCTGCCGTGGCTCGCGACGGTCGCCCGCCGGATCGTCATCGACGACCAGCGCCGCAAGAACGCGCGGCCGCAGGAGGCGGGCGAGGGCCCGCTGGAGAACCTGCGCGTCCCCGACGGATTGGAGGATCTCCTGCGCTCGGTCGTCGTCTCCGAAGCCCTGCTCGCGCTGTCCCCCGCGCACCGCGAGATCCTCAACGAGACCTTCTTCCGGGACCGTTCCGTCAACGAGGCCGCCAAGCATCTCGGCATCCCCGTCGGCACGGTCAAATCCCGGGTCTACTACGCGCTCCGGGCGCTACGCGTCGCCCTGGAGGAAAGGGGCGTGACGCCATGAGCGCGGAACTGCTGCACATCGACGTCGGCGCCTACGCCCTCGGCCTGCTGGAGGAGCCGGACCGCCGGGCGTTCGAGGGCCACCTGTCGTCCTGCGTCGCCTGCCACGAGGAACTGGGCGCGCTGCGCGGGGTCGCGGCGACCCTGGACGGCATCGCGCCGATCGCCGACCCGGCCGACGCCCTGCCGACGCCGCCCGAGCCCGAGGTGGTCGCGGACCTGCTGCGCCACCGGAGCCGCCGCGCGCGGCGGCACCGCACGTCCCGGGCCCTCGCGGGCCTGGCCGCCGGGACCGTCCTGCTGGGCGGGGCGCTCGGCGCCGGGTTCACGCTGGGCGCGGACCGCGGCGAGGCGCCCGCGCGGCCCGACGCCACCGGCGTGGACGCCCTGTTCCGCGACGGGCGGCGCCTGACCGCCGATGACGTCGGCACGGGCGTGTCCGGGACGGTGGCGGTGGAGCCCAAGCCGTGGGGCAGCCGGATCGGCCTGCGGCTGAGCAAGGTCAAGGGCCCGCTGGAGTGCCACCTCGTCGCCGTCGACCAGGCGGGCCGCGCGCACACGGTCGCCGGATGGGCCGTCCCCGCCAAGGGGTACGGGCTGCCCGGGTCCACCGCGCCCGCGCTGACCCTCCAAGGCGGCACCGCCCTCAGGCCCGGCGACATCAGCCGCTTCGAGGTCCGGACGATCGGCGACGGCCGCACCCTCCTGACCGTCCCGGCCTAGTCTATTGCAATCCCGGCCCAAGGCGCTCGCCTAGCGGCTGTGCTTATTCAACCCCGGCCCAAGGCACTCGCCTGGCGGCTCGCGCCTTGACCGGGCTTGTGCGAGACGCGGCATCGCTTCGCGATCTTCCCGGTGGGGCTCGCCTTCGGCTTTGCCCCACCGGTCAGGTAACGCGCTCGCGCGACAGCTGAGCTCGATTGATAGAGCCCAGGACCTCATGCGCCGGTCAGGTCGCGCGCTCGCGTGCCGGTTCGGCCATGTTGAAACGGGCGCCGATGGACCCGGTCGGGCGAGCGGCTTGACCGGGATTGCATAACATGCGCTGGTGAGCGCGACTCGACCTGTTCCTCGTCCCCCGCTGACGCTGCCGGCCCTTCGCGAGGTGTACGGCGCCTTCGTGCGGGAGGCCGGGGCCCTGCCCTCGCTGCCCGGGCCGCTCCAGGCGGAGGTGTGGACGTCCGCGCGGCTCGGGAGCCTGGAGGCCGCCGCCCCGCACGCCGAGGGACGGCGCGCCGCGCTCGGCGACCTGATCACGTGCCTGCGGGCCGCGGCGACGCCGGGGGCGCGGGCGTTCCTGCGCGCGCTCGCGGCGATCGGCCCGGTGGAGGGCCGCAGGGCCGCGGGCCGGGCGGCCGGTGCGCTCGGCGGCGTTGCGGCGGCGGCGTGGGAGGGCTCGCTGGGACGGGTCGTCCCCGGCCAGGCGTGGCTGATCCAGGAGGGGCCGCTGGACGGGGACCGCCTGGTCTGCGAGTTCCGGTACGAGGAGTCGGGCACCACCGGCCTGCACGCCCTGGCCGTCCGGCTCGCGTACGGCGACGTCCCGGGCGAGGTGGTCGTCGTCGGGGACGTGCCGGCGCTGATGACGGCGGCCCGGCGGGCGATGCAGGCCGAGCTGTGCGTCGTCCAGCCTTACAACGCGGCGGCGGTGGGGGCCAGGCTCCGCGCCGCCCTGGACGGCGCGGGCCCCTTCCCCGAGGACTGCTACCCCGCGCTGGCCCTGGCCCGCCACCGCGCGTCCCTCCTGGTCTAGCGGCCCATGGTCCGGTAGCGGCGGGCCGCGAGCGGGAAGAACACGGCCGTGATCAGCAGCGGCCACGCCACCGCCATCAGGACGCTGTGCCGCGCCGGCCACGAGCCGCCCGCCCCGCCCGGGTCGCCGAACAGCTCCCGGCAGGCGGTGACGGTCGCCGACATCGGGTTCCACTCGGCGATCGCGCCGAGCCAGCCGGGCATGGTGCCCGGATCGACCAGGGCGCTGGACAGGAACCCGATCGGCCACACCAGGACCTGGACGGCGACCACCGCCTCCGGGCCCTTGGCGATCAGGCCGAGGTAGACGCCCAGCCAGATCAGCGCGAACCGCAGGAGCAGCAGGAGCCCGAGCCCGGCCAGGGCGCGGGCGGCGCCGTCGTGCGCCCGCCAGCCGATCAGCAGCCCGCAGGCGGCCATGACGGCCAGCGCGGCGAGGGCGTGCAGCAGGTCGGCGGCGCCGCGTCCGGCGATGACGGCGGACGGGGAGGTCGGCATGGAGCGGAACCGGTCGGTGACGCCCTTGGACGCGTCCGCGGCGATCGCGGTGAAGGTGTTCTCCACGCCGAAGACCATCGTCATCGCGAACATGCCGGGGATGATGAACGACCGGTAGTTCCCGCCGCCGGGCACGTCCATCTGCCCGCCGAACAGGTAGCCCATCATCAGCACGACCATCACCGGGAACAGCAGCCCGACGACCACCTCGCCGGGGCGGCGGGCCCAGTGGGCGAGGGCGCGGGCGGTCAGGGTCCGCGTGTCGGCGACGACCCAGCGGAGCCGTCCGGCGGGGGTCTCGGGCAGGGTCATCATGCGGGGACCTCCGTGTCCTCGGTGAGGCGCAGGAACACCTCGTCCAGCGTGGGGCGGCGCAGCCCGATGTCGGCGACCGCGATGCCGGCGGCGTCCAGCGCGCGGACGGCTTCGGTCAGGGCGGCGGCGCGGTCGGCGACAGGCGCGCCGACCCGCAGGGCCTCGGCGTCGACGTCGGCCTCGGCCCCGGCGGCCCGCGCCACGATCGCGGCGGCGTCCGCGAGCCCGCCCGGGTCGCGCAGGACGACCTCGACGCGGTCGGCGCCGATGCGGGACTTGAGCTGGTCGGGGGTGCCCTCGGCGACGACCCGGCCGTGGTCGATCACCGAGATCCCGTCGGCGAGCCGGTCGGCCTCCTCCAGGTACTGGGTGGTGAGCACGACGGTCGTCCCGCCGTCCACCAGGGAGCGGACCTCGTCCCACACCTCGATGCGGCTGCGCGGGTCGAGGCCGGTGGTCGGCTCGTCCAGGAACAGCACGGGCGGCGCGAGGATCATCCCGGCGGCCAGGTCGAGGCGGCGCCGCATGCCGCCGGAGTACTGCGCGGCGGGCCTGCCGGCCGCCTCTGCCAGCCCGAACCGCTCCAGCAGCTCCTCCGCCCGCCGCCGGGCCGCGCGCGCGCCGAGGTGGTAGAGGCGGCCGAACATGACGAGGTTCTGCCGCCCGCTGAGCACCTCGTCCACGGCGGCGTGCTGCCCGACGAGCCCGACGCGGGTCCGCACGCGGGCGGCGCCGCGCACCACGTCGTGCCCGGCGACGCTCGCCCGTCCGCCGTCCGGCCTGGCCAGGGTGGTCAGGACGCGGACGGCGGTGGTCTTGCCCGCGCCGTTCGGGCCGAGCAGCCCGTGGACGGTGCCGGCGGGGACCCGCAGGTCCAGCCCGGCGAGCGCCTCGGTGGCGCCGTAGCGCTTGCGCAGCCCCTCGGCGAGGACCGCGAAGAGTGGTTCGCTCATGGGTCTCCTAAAACTCCGTACGCAATACGGATTAACCATCGTGGAGACTATAACGTACGCAGTACAGAGTTTCATCCCTGGAAGGATGCGACGGTGACGACCGAGTACAGCGGGGGCGGCGACCCCAGGCGCAGCCTGGAGCTGATGTGGGGCGTCCAGGAGCGGCCCAAGCGCGGCCCGAAGCCCCGCCTCACCGTGGACGGCATCGTCCGCACGGCGATCGGGGTGGCCGACGCCGAGGGCCTGGACGCGCTGTCCATGCGCCGCATCGCCGACGACCTCGGCGTGGCCACCATGTCGATCTACACCTATGTCCCGGGCAAGGCCGAGCTGATCGACGTGATGCTCGACCGCGTGCTCGGCGAGCTCACCCCTCCGGACGGCGTGCCCGGCGGGTGGCGCCCCCGGCTGGAGCACATCGCTCGCGACAACTGGGCGCTGTACCACCGGCACCCGTGGCTGCTGCAGATCGTCGCCGCCCGCCCGCCGATGGGCCCGAACATGATCGCCAAGTACGAGTACGAGCTGCGCGCCGTCGAGGGCGTCGGCCTGACCGACCTGGAGATGGACGCGGTCGTCGCGCTCGTCAACGGCTTCGCCGAGAGCGCCGCGCGCGTCTCGGTGAACGCCGTCGAGGCCGAACGGCGCAGCGGCATGACCGACGAGCAGTGGTGGAGGGCCACCGCCCCCCTGCTCGAAAAGCTCATGGACCCCGCCGACTACCCCATCGGCTCGCGCGTCGGCACCGCCGCCGGCCAGGAGTACAACGCCATGATCGCCCCCGGCCGCGCCTTCGAGTTCGGCCTCCGGCGCGTCCTGGACGGCATCGAGGTGCTGATCGCCTCCCGCTGACCGCCCGCCGCCCGCCGCGCGGTCAGCGGCGGGGGTTGAGGCGCTTGGTGGGGACGGCCCGCGCGGGGTCCTCGGGCCAGGGG
>NZ_SMKU01000294.1 GCF_004349215.1 Actinomadura rubrisoli
GGGCGGGCTGGTCGGCGGGCTCTCCGGCGCGCGCAGCGGGCGCGGGTGGCCCGGCCTCCCCGGCGTCGCCCGCCTCCGCGTTCCCCCGTGCTGGACGGGTTCCGGCCGCGAGTCCTGCCGCGGTGTCGGTCACCGCGTCGGTCGATACCACCTCACCTGGCACCCAGCCTCCCTAGTTCGCGCGGGCGCGGTTCCCTTCCGCCCTGCGGAACGCGCCCGGTCCCACGGACCGTGGTGCCGCCAGTGTATCCGGCACCGTTTTCGTGCTAGACGGTAACCAACGAGTGGACGTCCAGATTCCCGAGCCTGCCGCGTCCCTCCAGGAACGACAGCTCGATGAGCACCGAGACCCCGACGACCTCGGCCCCGCCCCGGCGAACGAGCTCGGCGGTCGCCCTGGCCGTCCCGCCGGTGGCGAGGACGTCGTCGACGATCAGCACCCGGTCTCCGGGCTCGAACGCGTCGACGTGCATCTCGACCGTCTCGGTCCCGTATTCGAGATCATAGGTCTCCTGGAACGTCCGCGACGGCAGCTTTCCCTTTTTGCGCACCGGGACGAAGCCCGCGCCGAAGTGGTAGGCCACCGGCGCGGCGAGGATGAAGCCGCGCGCCTCGATCCCGACGATCTTGTCGATGGTGCCGCGCCCGTGGTGGTTGACGATCGCGTCGACCACGCCGGCGAACGCGACGTGGTCGGCGAGCAGGGGCGTGATGTCCTTGAAGACCACGCCCGGCTTCGGATAGTCGTCCACGTCGCGGATCCGGTCCTGGATCAGCTTGCCGAGGTCCACGTTCCACTCCCCTGTGAGGTGTCCACGTCATGAGCCGGCCGTGCCCGCGTCCCGTCCCGGAGGGGGACGGGACGCGGGCACGGCCGGTGCGTCCCGGGTGCGGCCGCTACTTGCCGCCGCCGCGCCGCTGCTGGCGGGAGCCGCGCTTGGGCTGCTGCCGCGGGCCCTGCTGCACCACCTTGCGCACGGTGACGCTCGCCTTCAGATCCTGCTCGCCGCCGCCCTCGGTCTCCTCGCCGCCATCCGGCTCGTCCCCGGACGGGCCGGTCACGGCCTTGACCTTGGCGGACCTGGCCTGCCGCTTGGCGCTCGTCTCGCGGCGGGCGCGGTTGGCGTGGATCTGGCGGAACTGGGGCTCGCGCTCCTTCAGCTGCACCAGCAGCGGCGTCGCCACGCACAGCGAGGAGTACGTACCGATGATCATGCCGACGAACAGGGCCAGCGACAGGTCCTTCAGCGTGCCCGCGCCGAACAGCGTGGTGCCGATGAACAGGATGGCCGCCACGGGCAGGATCGCCACCAGCGAGGTGTTGAGGGAGCGGACCAGGGTGTTGCTGAGCGCCTCGTTGGCGGCCTCGCTGTAGGTGGTCTTGGAGTTGGCGTTGAGCGGCCTGGTGACTTCCTTGATCATGTCGAAGACCACGACCGCGTCGTACAGCGAGTAGCCGAGGATCGTCAGGAAGCCCAGCAGCGTGGCGGGGGTGACCTCGAAGCCCGACCAGGCGTAGACGCCGGCGGTGATGACCAGGTCGTGGACGAGCGCGACCACCGCGGCCAGCGCCATCCGCCACTCGAACGCCACCGACAGGTAGGCGATGATCAAGATCATGAAGACGAACAGGGCCTGCCACGCCTTCTTCTGGATCTCACCGCCCCACGAGGCGCCGACGACCTGGGTGCTGACCTTGTCGCCCGGGATGCCCAGCTGCTTGGTGACGTTCGACTTGACCTTGGTGACCTGGTCCGAGGACAGGCTCTCGGTCGTCGCCCGCCAGTCGCCGCCCGCCTTCTGCACGATCACCTGGTGGGCGCCGCCGCCGGCGACGGCGCCGCGCACCTCCTCGATCGAGTGGCCGGAGGCCTTGAAGGTGAAGACCGAGCCGCCCTTGAACTCCACGCCGATGTTGAGGCCCTGGAACACCAGGCCGGCGATCGACATGATGAGCAGCACCCCGGAGATCGAGTACCAGATCTTCGGCTTGCCGACGATGTCGGCGCTGACCTCGCCCTTGTAGATCCGGGAAAGGATCGCGCGCAGCCCCATGTCTCAGACCTCCTGGCTCGTGGAGCGGGCGGCGCCGCCGGACGCGGCCGGCGGTGTACGGCGCAGGCGCTTGGCGTCGAGGCCGGACAGCGGATGCCCCTTGCCGAAGAAGTCGGTGCGCGAGAGCAGCGCGACCATCGGCTTGGTGAAGAAGAACACCACGACGACGTCGATGAGCGTGGTCAGCCCCATCGCGAACGCGAACCCGGCCACGCCGCCGACCGCGAGGAAGTACAGCACGAGGGCGGCGAGGAACGTCACGGCGTCGGCGACCAGGATCGTGCGCCGGGCCCGCTTCCAGGCGTTCTCCACCGACGAGCGCAGCTTGCGGCCGGCTCTCAGCTCGTCCCGCAGCCGTTCGAAGTAGACGATGAACGAGTCGGCGGTGATGCCGATGGAGACGATCAGGCCGATGATGTGCGGCAGGGAGAGCCGGAAGCCCATCCCCTCGCCGAGGATCACCACCGAGATGTAGGTGATCACGGACGCCACCACGAGGCTGGACACCGCGACCACGCCGAGGCCCCGGTAGTACAGCAGGCAGTACAGGACGACCAGGATCAGGCCGATGCCGCCGGCGATCAGGCCGCCCCGCAGCTGGTCGGCGCCCAGCGTGGACGACACCTCGTCGATGGAGCTCTGCTTGAACTCCAGCGGCAGCGCGCCGTACTTGAGCACGTTGGCCAGGTCGGTGGCGTACCGCTGGTTGAAGCTGTCGGGCGGGCCGTCGATGCTGGCGGTGCCGCCGGTGATCGCGCCCTGGTTGATGCTGGGCGCCGAGACGACCTGCCCGTCCAGGATGATCGCGATCTGCGACCGCGGCGAGCCGGCCGCCTGCTGGTAGGACTTGTACGCCTCGGTGGTGGCCTCGCCGAACTGGCGGGACCCCTTGCCGTTGAACTGCAGCGAGACCGACCAGCTCGCCTGCCCCTGCTGCGGGTCCGGCGGCATCGCGTTCGCGCTGCGCACGTCCTCGCCCAGCACCCGCACCGGGCCGAGGATGTACTTGGCGATCTGGTCCTTCTCTTCCTTCTGGTCGCAGGCCGCGACCCACTTGCGGTTGGGGTCGTTCGACCCGGGGGCCCGCCGGTCGCCGACATAGCAGTTGAGCGCCTCGAACTGCTTGATGACGGCCTTGTCGTCGATGCCGGTGTAGTCGGCGGCCGGGGCCTGCGGGGCGGTCGTCGTCGGCAGGCCGGACGGCACGCCCGACGGGGACCCCGACGGGGCCGGCGACGCCGTGCCCGAGCCGGACGGCTTGGGCGTCGGCGCCGCGAGCGCCTGCGACATGGCGCGCCCGCGCGGCGAGGCCGATGAGGACGGCGAGACCTGCGAAGACGGGGAGGCCGAGGCGGACGGCGACGGGGAGGGCGACTTCCCGTCCTTGCCCTTGCCGGACGGGCTCGGCGACGGGCTGGGCGCCGCGGCCGCCGTCGGCTTGCCGTCGGCGACCGCGAACACCTGCCGGAACTGCAGCTTCGCCGTCGTGCCGATCAGCGTGACGACGCGGTTCTGGCCCTCGCCCGGCACGTTCACGACGATGTTGTTGCTGCCCTGCTTCGCGACCTCGGCATCGGACACGCCCAGACCGTTGACCCGCTGCGTCATGATCTTGACGGCCTGGTTCATCTGCTCGGACGGCGGGTTCTTGCCCTTCTCGGTCTTGGCCGTGAGCGTGACGGTGGTGCCGCCGGCGAGGTCGAGCCCCAGCTTGGGCGTGATCCGCCCCTGCAGGAGTGCCACACCGGCCAGGGCCACCGTGATCGCG
Source organism: Actinomadura rubrisoli (assembly GCF_004349215.1). Lineage (GTDB taxonomy): Bacteria > Actinomycetota > Actinomycetes > Streptosporangiales > Streptosporangiaceae > Spirillospora > Spirillospora rubrisoli. The sequence goes on from NZ_SMKU01000294.1 coordinate 3,824, forward strand.
AGGAGCACGAGGAGCGTGCGCCCGGGCTTGGGGACGTTGCTAGGCGGAGCCACTGGTCGTCTTTCTTCCCGTCTTGAGATCGGTGCCGGAGGCGTCAGGCGGAGGGGTTCTCCGCCGCCTTGGCCTTCACCATGGGCTTGGACGCGGCCTCCCCTGCCTCGTCCTCCTCCTCGGCGTCGACGGTCGTCGCCCCGGCGCCACTGCCGCCCTTGGCGTTCTTCCCGCCCTTGGCGTCCTTGGCGTCGTCGGCGTCCTCGGTCTCGCCCTTGGTGAGCTCGACGCGGTCGGCGTCGTCCTCGGCCTGGTCGTCGTTCTCGTCCTCGTCCTCGTCGAGCTCGTCGTCGAGGTCCTCGGGCTCGTCGTCCTTGAGGACCTGCATGACGGCCTGCTTGAGGAAGCGCACTTCGACGCCCGGGGCGATCTCCAGGAGAAGCCCGTCGTCGTCGACCGACACGACGGTCGCCCGCATGCCGCTGGTCGTCAGCACCCGCGCTCCCGGCTCCATGCGGCTCTGCATCTGCAGCGCCTCTTTGCGGCGCTTGCTCTGCGGCCGGATGAGCAGGAAGTAGAAGACCAGGGGTACGGCGAGGAGCAGCAGCAGGGTGGAGGGCCCGCTGCCGCCCGACGAAGCCGCGATAATCATGTCGCTGCCCATTACTGGGGGCATCCTTCCGATGTGGTTTGCCCAGCCCGCGGCCGGATCGGCCGCTCCCGCGGAACCCGTCGGCTGGAGACGGTGAATCAAGTCCCGGAGTCTAGAGAGTACGCCAGACCCCGGCAACGACGTGACGATCGACGACGCCGGGAAGTTCCCAACCCGTTACCAGATGATCACGAATCGGGCCGGTCGGCATCCTCGTCCACCTCGAACAGGGTCCCGGCCATCGGCGACGCGGGAGGCTGCGCGAGCCCCAGATGCGCCCAGGCGGCCGCCGTGGCCACCCGCCCGCGGGGCGTGCGGGCCAGCAGACCCTGCCTGACCAGGAAGGGCTCGGCGACGACCTCGACGGTCTCGGGCTCCTCCCCCACCGAGACCGCCAGCGTCGACAGTCCCACGGGCCCGCCGCCGAACTTGCGCAGCAGCGACCCGAGCACCGCGCGGTCGAGGCGGTCCAGGCCCCGCTCGTCCACCTCGTACAGCTGGAGCGCGGCCCGCGCCAGGTCCTGGTCGACCGCCCCGTCGGCGCGCACCTCCGCGTAGTCGCGGACGCGGCGCAGCAGCCGGTTGGCGATCCGCGGCGTCCCCCGGGAGCGCCCGGCGACCTCGGCGGCCGCCTCGTCGGTGATCTCCACGTCCAGCAGCCGCGCGGACCGCCGGATGATCACCTCCAGCTCCGCCGGCTCGTAGAAGTCCATGTGCGCGACGAACCCGAACCGGTCGCGCAGCGGCCCCGGGAGCATGCCCGCGCGGGTGGTGGCCCCCACCAGCGTGAACGGCGCGATGTCCAGCGGGATGGCGGTGGCCCCCGGGCCCTTGCCCACGACGACGTCGACCCGGAAGTCCTCCATCGCCATGTAGAGCATCTCCTCGGCGGGCCGCGCCAGCCGGTGGATCTCGTCCAGGAACAGCACCTCGCCCTCGGCGAGGGTGGACAGCACGGCCGCCAGGTCCCCGGCCCGCTCGATGGCGGGGCCCGAGGAGATGCGCAGCGGCTGCCCCAGCTCCGCCGCGATGATCATGGCGAGGGTCGTCTTGCCCAGCCCGGGACCGCCCGACAGCAGCACGTGGTCGGGCGTCCGCCCGCGCCGCAGCGCGCTGTGCAGCACCAGCGACAACTGCTCGCGGACCCGCTCCTGCCCCACGAAGTCGTCGAGCTTCTTGGGCCGCAGCGCGGCCTCGATCACCTGCTCCTCGGCCCCGTCGGGGTCGGCCGAGACGAGCCGTTCAGGGTCGGCGGCGCTCATGGCCTCACCTCCGCCGGGCGGTTCGCGCTCATCTGCTCAGCTTCTTGAGGGCGGACTTGAGCAGGACCGCGACCGGGGGCGTCTCGGAGCCGTCCAGGTCGGCGGCGACCGCGTCGACGGCGGCGTCGGCGTCCTTGGCGGACCAGCCGAGGTTGATCAGGCCGGCCTGCACCTGACCGCGCCAGGTCTCGGTGCGGGCGGACGGGCGCGCGGCGGCGGCGCCGTCGCCGACGGGGCCGCCGAGGCGGTCCTTCAGCTCCAGGACGATGCGCTGGGCGCCCTTCTTCCCGATGCCGGGCACCTGGGTGAGCGCGGCCAGATCCTCGGACGCCACGGCGTGGCGCAGCGTGTTCGGCGTGTGCACGGCGAGCATCGCCAGGGCCAGGCGGGGCCCGACTCCGCTGGCGGTCTGCAGCAGCTCGAACACCGTGCGCTCGTCGTCGTCGGCGAAGCCGAACAGGGTGAGGGAGTCCTCCCGGACGATCAGCGACGTCGGCACTTTCGCCTGGTCGCCGACCCGGAGCCCGGCCAGGGTGGCCGGGGTGCACTGGACGGCGAACCCGACGCCGTGCACGTCGATCACCGCCCCGTCCGGCCCGGCGGCGGCCACCTGGCCGCTGACGAAGGCGATCACTGGCTGGTTCCTCCTCTGGTACGGGCGGCGAGCCGCTCCCGCTCGGCCCTGGCCGCCTCCTCGATCCGCGACCGCTGCGCCCGGGCCAGCCGGGCCTGGGCGCCGCCGCGCCACACATGGCAGATGGCCAGTGCCAGCGCGTCGGCCGCGTCGGCGGGCCTCGGCGCCGCCTCCAGGTGCAGCAGCCGCGTCACCATCCGGGTGACCTGGGCCTTGTCGGCGCGGCCGTTCCCGGTGACGGCGGCCTTGGCCTCGCTGGGGGTGTGCAGCGCGACGGGCAGCCCGCGGCGGGCCGCCGCGAGCATGGCGATGCCCGCGGCCTGCGCGGTGCCCATCACGGTGCGGACGTTGTGCTGGGAGAACACCCGCTCGACCGCGACGGCGTCGGGGCGCAGCTCGTCCATGAGGGCCTCGATGCCCCGCTCGATGCCGAGCAGCCGCAGGGCGTGCTCGTCCTCCGGCGCGGTCCGGACGACCGTGACGTGCACCAGCTGGAGCCGTCCGCCGGGGACTCCGTCGACGACCCCCACCCCGCACCGGGTGAGCCCGGGGTCCACCCCCATCACCCGCACGCCCGCTCCTTCGATCATCTGTTCGGCCGACACGCTACCAACTCAGCATCGCATCGTTCACCGCGTCGGGCCGTGTCGTCGGAAGTACGTGTCCTCAGAAGTACGTGTCCTCAGAAGTAGTCGAGCGAGAACGGGGAGGCGGCGAAGGCGGCGGCCGGCCCGTCCGCGGGGCCGCCCTGGAGGAGGCCGGAGCGGCGCAGCGCGGGCACCGGGGCGCCCGCGTAGAGGGCCGCCAGGCCGCGGGGGCCGAGCCGCACGGCGTCCGGGTGCTCGGCGGCGCGTTCGAGCCGTCCCTGGCCGTCCTTGATCGACAGGTGCCAGTGGCCCGTGTTCGCCGGACGGGCCGGGTCGTCGATGCGCAGCGGCGCCTCGGCCGTGACGCCCTCGGGGTAGCCGCGGGCCTCGATCGCGGCGGGCGCGTCCACGACGCGCAGCATCCACGGGTACCGCTGGACGGTCTCGTCATCGCGCTCGCGCATCAGCCACAGCACCGGGTCGGCGGGCGCCACGCACGCGCGGACGGTGGCGGCCGTGGAGGAGCCGGACCCGACGATGGCCCACAGCGCGCGCAGCGTGCGCTCGGAGCGGGCCACGAGCCGGGTGACCTCCAGCAGGGAGTTGCCGCCCGCCCAGCGGTAGGAGAGGAACCCGTCGTCGGCCAGATAGCAGTACTCCTCGCGCTCCCCGAGCAGGGCGCGCCACGTCGCCTCGTTCCAGACGATCGGGCCGCAGTCGCGCGCCGCCTCGTGCGCGCGGCCGACGACCGCGGCCACCTCGGCGGCGTCCGGCGGGCCCGCCCGGCGGACGGGGACCCGCTCGGCGGCGACGGTGCGCAGCGCCTCGGCGGGGAGGTCCATCATGTGCTGGGCGCCCGCGTGCTCCCAGCCGAGCGACCGGTAGAGGGGCGTGGTCGCCGGATACAGCATCGACAGCGGATGCCCGAGCCCGGCGCACCGCTCCAGCAGCTCCGCCATCATCCGGCGGCCGAGCCCGCGGCCGCGCTCCTCGGGCGCGACAGTGATCCCGCCCACGCCCGCCATCGGGACGGCCCGGCCGTGCCACCACTGCGTCAGGTCGTGGAGGCGGCCGGTGGCGACGATCCTGTCGCCGTCGAACCCGGCGAACTGCCGCCCGGCCTCCAGCAGAGGCCGCACGAACCGGGTGTTCTCGGCCCACTCGTCGTCCGGCATCGGGCCGAAGGCGCGGGCCCGGATGTCACGGGTGGCGTCGATCTCGTCGGGCGCGAGCGCGCGGATCTCCATGATCCAGACCGTATGCCATGCCGGGGACGGTGACGCCGCCGCGCCCGGGACGGGCGGCGGCGGCGCTCACGGCGGTCGCGCTCAGGCGTCGAGGGCGGCCAGCACCTCGTCGGGGACGTCGAAGTTCGCGTAGACGTCCTGGACGTCGTCGGAGTCCTCCAGGGCGTCCAGGAGGCGGAAGACCTTCTTGGCGTTGTCCTCGTCCAGCGGGACGGTGACGCTCGGGAGGAACTTGCTCTCGGCCGACTCGTAGTCGATGCCGGCGTCCTGGAGCGCGCTGCGGACCGCGACCAGGTCGCCCGCCTCGCTGACGACCTCGAAGTTGTCCTCGTCGAGCTCGTTGACCTCCTCGGCGCCCGCGTCCAGCACTGCCAGCATCAGGTCGTCCTCGCTCGTGCCCGCCCTGGGGACGATCACGACGCCCTTGCGGGTGAACATGTAGGAGACCGAGCCGGGGTCGGCGAGGGAGCCGCCGTTGCGGGTGAGGGCGACGCGGACCTCGGAGGCGGCCCGGTTGCGGTTGTCGGTCAGGCACTCGATGAGCACGGCCACACCGCCCGGGGCGTAGCCCTCGTAGGTGATGTTCTGCCAGTCCGCGCCGCCGGCCTCCTCACCGGCGCCGCGCTTGCGCGCGCGCTCGATGTTGTCGTTGGGGACCGAGTTCTTCTTCGCCTTGTAGATGGCGTCGTACAGCGTGGGGTTGGCCTCGGGGTCGCCACCGCCGGTGCGGGCGGCGACCTCGATGTTCTTGATCAGCTTGGCGAAGAGCTTGCCCCGCTTGGCGTCGAGGGCCGCCTTCTTGTGCTTGGTCGTCGCCCATTTGGAATGGCCGGACATCTCACTCCTCCTCGTCCATCGCCCGGCGCACCAGATCGGCGAAGTAGTGGTGCACGCGGAAGTCGCCCGTCAGCTCCGGGTGGAAGGCGGTCGCCATGAGGCGCCCTTGGCGGACGGCGACGATCCTACCGGCGTTCGCGCCGCCCTCGGCGCGGCCGAGGACCTCGACGGCGTCCCCGACGGCCTCGACCCAGGGCGCGCGGATGAAGACGGCGTGGTACGGCGTGTCCCCCATACCGGTCAGCGGGACCTCCGACTCGAACGAGTCGACCTGCCGGCCGAAGGCGTTGCGCCGCACCGTCATGTCGATGCCGCCGATGGTCTCCTGGCCGGCCACGCCGTCGCGGATCCGGTCCGCCAACATGATCATTCCGGCGCAGGAGCCGTAGGCGGGCAGCCCGCCCTCGATCCGCTTGCGCAGCGGCTCCAGCATCTCGAACGAGCGCGCCAGCCGCCACATCGTGGTGGACTCCCCGCCGGGCAGGACGAGCCCGTCGACCTGCTCCAGCTCCTCGGGACGGCGCACGTCGAGGGTGCGCACACCGGCGGCCTCCAGCGCGCGCGCATGCTCGCGCACGTCGCCCTGCAAGGCGAGAACACCGATCGTCGGCACAGCAGTCACGTAAGAACCTTCCGGGGGTGCACAGGGGGCGAGAACAAGCCTAGACATGACGTACAACGTTCCAGGACGCCGCGCGTCTTCCCCCGGACGGGCGGGACGGCGCGGGCGGGGCGCCGGGGTCAGGTGTGCTTGAAGCGGCGCAGCGGGAGCTCCAGCGGCAGGAAGCCGTCCTCGCCCCGGTCGGCGATCCCGCGGCCGAACATGTGCGCCTCGGCCAGCGCCAGCCCGAACTCCTCGGGGTCGAACGGCAGCGGCACGTCGGGGGCGCCCTCGTCGATCGTCCGCCAGAAGGGGCGCTCGGCGGGCAGCCGGTCGCCCAGGTCGACCACGACGCCGTCCTCCGCGGTCACGAAGACGTCGCGGAGCAGCTCGCCGGATTTGTACCAGCGGAACCAGCAGCCGTGGATGACGTTGTGCAGGACGAGCACGCCGCAGTGCGAGCCGGGCAGGGCCGCGGCGGCGGTGTCGGCGATCCGGCGGGCGTCGTCGTCGAGGCAGAACAGCCGCCGGTCGCACAGCAGCAGCGCCCGCTCGAACGCGCCGACGAACAGCTCGTCCTCGTAGGGCCAGAGCGCGAAGTCCAGGACCGTGTCACCGGTCTCGGTGAGGGTGGCCGCCGGATACAGTCCGCGCGCGATCGTCGCGGCGGCGCCCGGATCGGGCCTCAGGCCCGGCCGGAACACCTCGGTGGGTTCACCCGCGCTCGCGCAGGCCAGCGCGACCGACCAAGCCATGCTCTCCCCTCCCGCGGCCGGGCACCGCCCAGGCGCCCTGTAGGCCCCTACCGGCCGCGCGGCCAGCGTAAACCCTCGGCCATGGTGGTGTGGAGGGGGGTCCCGAAGTCGTCACCCGGCCGTCCCGCCGGGTGACGACTCCGGGCCGCCGGAACGCGGCTACCAGCCGCGGGCGGCGAACTTCTGGTCCTCGCCGAGGGAGGCGACGTTGATGCCGACCATGGCCTCGCCGAGCCCGCGGGAGACCTTGGCGATCACGTCGGGGTCGTCGTGGAAGGTGGTGGCCTTCACGATGGCCTCGGCGCGCTGGGCCGGGTTGCCGGCCTTGAAGATGCCGGAGCCGACGAACACGCCCTCGGCGCCGAGCTGCATCATCATGGCGGCGTCGGCGGGGGTGGCGATGCCGCCCGCGGTGAACAGCACGACGGGCAGCCTGCCGTCCCGCGCGACCTCCTTGACCAGCTCGTAGGGGGCCTGGAGCTCCTTGGCGGCCACGTACAGCTCATCGTCCGGCAGCGACCGCAGCCGGCGGATCTGCTGGCGGATCTGGCGCATGTGGGTGGTGGCGTTGGAGACGTCGCCGGTGCCGGCCTCGCCCTTGGAGCGGATCATGGCCGCGCCCTCGGTGATGCGGCGCAGCGCCTCGCCGAGGTTGGTGGCGCCGCACACGAACGGCACGGTGAAGGCCCACTTGTCGATGTGGTTGTCGTAGTCGGCCGGGGTGAGCACCTCGGACTCGTCGACGTAGTCGACGCCGAGGGCCTGGAGCACCTGGGCCTCGACGAAGTGGCCGATGCGGGCCTTGGCCATCACCGGGATGGAGACCGCGGAGATGATCCCGTCGATCATGTCGGGGTCGCTCATCCGGGAGATGCCGCCCTCGGTGCGGATGTCGGCGGGCACCCGCTCCAGGGCCATGACGGCCACCGCGCCGGCGTCTTCGGCGATCTTGGCCTGGTCCGGCGTGACGACGTCCATGATCACGCCGCCCTTGAGCATCTCCGCCATGCCGCGCTTGACGCGGGCGGTCCCGGTCTCGGGCGCGGCGTTCTCGGGGGCGGGACTGGAAGTGGACACGGGCATTCCTCACGTGGGCGGACGACAAGTCGCTTTCCATGATATTGCCTGCTAGTGCCACCGCTCGACCCGGCAGAGTGTCAACGGGAGGGCGGCACCGGTTACGCGATGACCATTGACCCCCGGGATGCCCCCGGATCTAGGGCGCCCTAGGGGATGTAGGGCTTGCCGTCGTTCAGCAGGACGACCCAGACCTGGCCGGGGGCGAAGTTGATCGGCTCGCCGGCGGGGGTGGTGTAGGTGGTGCCCTTGTCCTGCGTCGGCCGCGACCATCTGGCCTGGTAGGCCCGGCCGTCCCGCAGGACGACGGCGCGGCCGGCGCCGGTGGTGTGGATCAGCGGCGTGTAGCTGCCGAGGAAGTCGTGGAACCGCGAGCGGGTGGTCTTGGCGTACTGGACGACGATCGTCCGGCCGCCCAGCTGCCCGCCCTCGGCGGCGCGGTCGGGCTGCCCGCCCCAGGTGGCCAGCCAGCGCTTCTGCCGGGCCGACCAGGTGAACCCCATGGTGGCGGCGGGCCATCGGGCGGTGAAGGAGCGGGTGGGCCGGCCGCCCTGGGGGGCGG
>NZ_SMKU01000295.1 GCF_004349215.1 Actinomadura rubrisoli
AGCTCGGCATCCTGGTGAGGAACCGCCTAAAACGTATGCAGTACCGACCCGAACTTTGTGCGGGATTCCTCGCCCGCACCGGCCTGGACCTCAAACTACCGTAACCCCAACAGTTGAAGTCCTCTAGCTGTTCAGGACTGGCAGGCGGGAGTGTCTTCGTGGGGTTGTTGCCGGTCAGTACGGCGGAGAGTCGTCGTCTCCCTGCGAGGGCGGCTGTGGCGAACAATATGAAGAGCACCCCGGTGCAAATCCAGCCACCCGGATCGAATGCGTGGCTGGTTGATCGTTGGGCGCGGGCGTTGGCTTTGGGTGGCGCAGTCGGCCTTGGCGGGTGGATGGAGGACGGCACCCTACCCCAGGGTTCAAGTTGTCTGTCTGAACGTGGTGAAGTCCTCGCCGTTGGAGATGGCTTTCCTTTGGCGGGGCGAGAGTGGGAGGGCTTCGTGCTCCGATGCTGCAGTCCTGTCTTGTGTCGTCGTGGGTGACGGGCACTCGGACGCGGGATGGAGTCACGAAAAACGTCCTCCCAATCTGGGTTGCGGCCGGTCCTCAAGCTGCGAAGCACTTCTTTACGGGCGCGATGGCAGATCCTCTCCCGGTCAACGTATCTACCGGCGGCAGGACCAAATGGACCACATGTCACGGTGCGCCGGAGGGCGAGCGGATCGGTGTTTGCGTGCACCGAGGAGCTGGTCAGCACGACGGTACCGAGCAGGAGGGTGAAGCCAACGACCACTGGCCGCCAATGACTCTTGGTTGATGTTCTGCGCATACACGCGTCAGTTCGGTGAGCGCTTCCCGCGACCTGTCGTCCTGTCCTAAGAGGCTCATCGAGGTTCAGGGCGTCACGCATGCGGGCCTCGTCCATGCGTGCGGCATCGGTCACGGTCGAGGGGAAGGGCAGGCAGCTGTTGGTAGGGCCTCTCAGCGGTGCGTGGATGGCGACGAGGCCACTTGATGGCTGCAACCAGCGCGATGGGCCACCCGAGGACGGTGGCGCAGCAGAGCGCGTTGGTCAGGATGATGAATCCGATGTCGTCAGCACCACGGGCGATCGCGATGAACGTCGGCAGCACCGCAACAGAAACAAGGATGCCGATCAGAATGAGCCACAAGACAGCGCTGGTTTGGATGGCAGCCATTGCTTTGCTTTCCCTTCGGTGGTTAGAGGTTCCGCCGACGGTTCCGGTCGGGGACTTGAGGCGGTGTGCGTCTTATGGTTTGTGCCTCGATGTGTTGAGTCGAGCTCGTCTCCAGCGCCTCGTCGATCGGGAGAGGGAAGCCCTCGGCGGCCCGTTGCACGTCAGAACTGCAGGTGAGGTCAGGACGCGTAGTGGCGGGGACGGCTCTGGCAATGATGTGCTCGGGCAGATTGGTCGTGATTTCGAGGACCATCAGCAGTTCTTCGGGGTGGGGGTCGTGCCCCTGGAGACGAAGCTTGGTTCTCAGTTCATCAGCGATTTGGCGCGCACGCTGCTCTTGACGGGACTCTTCCCATTCACCACGGCCCGGGCCATGGAGTCTCGCGGCCCACTCGGCACCTGTGCCTTCGTAGAGTTCGGCCCGTTGTGCTGCCGGCTCACCAGTGCGGACGTTCGGGTCCCGAGCGAAGAACGGGGCTGCCTGCGCCATCGCGTGGAGTTCAGTCTCGCCCTCGTCGCGGAAGCGGTCGTAGTGGCTCATCGCGTGCGGGTGCAGGTGGCGAAGCCGTTCCTCGCACTTGCGGACGGCGAGGGCCGCTGAGGCATTGACCGAGGCGTAGGGGACGGCTACTCCCCATGCTTCGGCGACGTCCACCAGGTTCGCTTGGCGGAGCCATTTGCGGTCGTGGACACGCGACCAGCGAGTGCGGGCTTCGGTCAGCGCAGCTCTTTGGGCTTGGGCCTCTGCACGTTGCGTCCGTTCATCCTGTGCCTGCTGGGCGGCCTCTAACTGCTGGCGGCGCCGGGCGAGGGTCTGTTGTACTCCGACGGCCACGGAGACGATCTGTACGAGTCGTTGTCCGCCGTGCTGGAGGCCCTCGGCGATCGGATCGGGGTGTCGTTGTTCGCTCATGCCATCCTCCGATGGACATCGGGACGTTTGGAGGCTGCGATGCGACAAGAGTTCGGCTGTTCAGGACCGAGAGGTGGCGACCTGGGGGTGTCGCCCTTTGCCGCTGAGACGTCCGGTGGCGGGTCGGGGCTGATCGCCGAAGTTACGGCGGCGGTGGCGTCGGCAAGGGCCATGCCCGTGCGGGCGGCGACTCGGGCGACCTGCCGAGCGATCTGATCCGGTGGCAGTTCGGCGATCACAACGGCCGCGGCCCGGGCGGCGGCCACCCGGGACTCGATGAACTCGAGTGTCCCTCCGAACCTCTCGATTCTCTCATCTATCACCAGGTCAGCGAGGCCAGTTACACAAAGTAACGCCTCGCGGACAGGTAGGTGTCCCGCAGAGGACAGGAGTTCTGCCGGGTCCTGGCCTCGGGGTAGTACAGCCGCTTCGACCGGTCCAGCAATACTGCGCAGGGTGCGCCAGGCTCGGATCGATCCGGCTCGTCCCGCATCATCGCCGTCGAGTGCGATGACCAACCCTGCCGTCTCAAGGTCGGTGTGAGCGGCAATCGCCTCGACTTGCGGGGGCGTGATCGCCGTACCGCACGGGGCGACCGCAGCGTACTCCTCCGGCATGGTGACGTTGACCGCAATCGCATCGAGCGGACCTTCAACCAGTAGGGGACGTGCCGTGCGTCCAAGCTGGGCTCGGCTCTCGTGGAGGCCGAAGAGGATCTCGCTCTTGTGGAAGAGCGGCGTCTCAGGAGTGTTGAGGTACTTGGGACCTGGGGCCTGATCACGGCGGCGACCGATGAAACCGACGATCGCCCCTGCCTTGTCCCGGAGCGGGAACAGGACGCGATCTCGGAACAGGTCGAAGAGTTCTCCGCTGTCTCTGCGCTTAACCAGGCCGACGCTGACGAGCGTCTCGTCGACATGTCCCAGCTCACGTAAGTGTCGGAGCAGAGCGTGGCCCGTGCGGGGAGCGAATCCAACTTCCCACTGCTCTTGCACGACCGGACTGAAGCCGCGACCTGCGAGGTAACGGACTCCCCAGCTTCTCGGCAGATTCCGCAGGTAGAAGCGGTGGGCATCGGCAAGCGCGGCTCGGAGTCGGGGCGCGGAGACGTCCGGGGGCTGTTGTCCCTCCGGAACTGCAGGCGCAACCGGTCTGGAGGACTTTAGAGAACGATCGGCCCTTTCCACGGCCACTCCGGCTGACGCGGACATCGCGGGGCTGGTGCTCTTGTCCGCTCCGGCGGTGCCTGAGACGGCGTCTACAGAGCCGCCGCGTAGTCGGCGCTGAAGTCGCGCGCCCGTCCGCACGATCTGGTCTCCGACAGCACGGATCACGGCGGACGTGTCCGTACGGCTGTCCGTCCCCGCCCATTGCCGCGGTGGAGGGAAGGACAGATGCGAAACCTCCAGGCCCAGGTCGGCAAGCACCAGATAGGCGACTGAGTCCGCCAGAACACGCCGAACACCATGGCAGGGCGCCGAGGTGGTGCTTACCGTGTCGATGTGTCCACCGGGTCGGATCGCGTGGGCGAGTTGATGGGCGAGCATCGATGCCGCCGTGGCCTCGTCCAACTCCGGGGCAATCCGGATGCGTCGTTCGGGCGGCCCGAGATAGGTCCAGCCCTGCCCGCGGTCTATGTAGAGGCCGAGGTCGGCAGCGAGTTGGGACAATCGCCCCAACCCCTCAGCCGGGGTGAGGAGCCGCTCCTCTATCGGCTCACCATCGGTCTGCTCGACGTCGAAGACCGGGCGCGGCTTCCCGCGCGTGGAGATGATTCGGATCCCGGTCTCGCCACGGCGGACCTGGTGTCCCTGCTTCTGCCATGCGTCGTAAGAGCGGACATCGGTCGCCGATGGCCGCTGCGCCGGGATCAGCAGAGTGTTGGTGAACCCATAGCGCACGTGTCGGCTCGCCTGCTCTAGCCAGGCGTCCCACCGGAGCCGCCCATCAGCGAGTCGAGTAACCGTGTGGTTGGCGATCCCCTGAAGGATGTCGAGCCGACGTCCTTGATCGTCCGCCTGGGCGGTCTGCTCGCCTTCAGATGAGACCGTCACGACGATCCCCGCCTTGCGGACTCTTCTCGGACAGCGGCGATCAGTTCGGTGAGCCGGTAGTTGGCGATGGTGAAGCCCCGTTCGCGCAAGCGACGGCCGAGCCGATCCCTGCTCATCTGGATGCCCTCCCGCTCCACCTCATGCTGGAGCTGCCGAGCGACGGTCATCAGCTCGTCGCCACCGTCGTCCCTGATCTCGCCGAAAGCTCTCTCGCCGGCTGCTCCCAGCGTCACGAGCTGGGCAGGCAATCGGTCGAGTGCGAGCCGGTCGGCCAGAGGCGCTCGCCACCGCCAAGACCATCTGCCGTACTCCTGCTGTAGCTCCGAGACGGCCATCAGATGGCGGTATTCGAGCTCAAGCCCCGCTGGTACTCGGCGATGTTCCAGAGGATCATGCGACGCCACAGCAGCAGGCTGGAGGCCGGTGCGAGCGCCCAGCGTGCCGCCGGTACCCGCTCCACCCGGCCGGCGGACGTGAGGCCGACCCACCGCCGGATCAGGTGTCGCACGCCTTCCACCACCGTGATGAACAGGACCGGCATGGCCGCGTTCATCACGCTTCCGGCGAGATCCCCTTGAGCTGCGGCCACGTTCACCAGGACGGTGCCGGTGATGTAGACCCACGCGACCCAGCGCAGCACCGGCCACGGCAGATCGAGATACTCCATGAGCAGGTCCCAGGCGAGCAGGATCAGGATCCCTAGGTCCATGCCGACCGGGACGATCCACGCCAGTCCTCCAAAGTGCGGCTCGGCCAGCCGCCGGACGGTGGTGAACGAGCCGAGTGCGCCAAGCACCGCGAGCGCCGCAATCAGTGGAGCAACAGTCGCGGTCACCCACTTGAGCACTCCGGCTTCCGGAGCCATCCGCTCGGTCTCTCGTTCCCGGACACCTTGGTTCCCCTGCTCGCCGGCCAACGCCGATGCCTTCGATTGCTGGATCGATGTCACCGCAACCGGCTCTTGAGCATCCAGACGAGCAGCCGGGCGACATAACGGACCTCGTCCGTCGTGCCGAGCAGCCGACCGTGGGCGGTCACGTAGGCGTAGGCGCCCTCAGCCCCGGCGCATAGGACGGTCTCCGACCAGCCGTTGTGTCGGACACTCAATCGCCAGCGCCCGTTGCGTGGTTTGCGGGCTCGTACGCAGGCCCCGAGCCGTCTCAGCTCGAACTGGAGGCGGAGGAGGCGAGCACGCCGTTCCTCCAGCTCAACTTCTGTGGTCGTTCTCAGCGCCTTCATCGCTCCCCCGGGTGATCTCAGCCGACGAGCCTCCCGCTCATCAACTAAAGTTCTTGATCAGGACGATGCATCACGCACAACCTTCCGTCAATCAAAGTAGATGATCGGCGTGTCGAAGCCTCAAAGGCAACACGCGGCTTCTCGGCTCGGCTTCCAGCCACAACCGCTAGGAGGTCCGCTTCCGCAGGCGACGCAAAGGCGACACCTGCTTCATGAGGTGCGCCCTCGTCGGAGCTCGGGCTCGTACGGCACCTTCGGAGTCGGGCTCACTGTGTTCTCCTGAGTCGTGGGGGCCCATGGGTTCGGGAAGGCAGCCATGGCCAGCCGGGTCGGCGAGGGCTGGGCGGGTTCGTCCAGCCAGAGCGCCTGATGATGAGCCGCGGTACTTGCCTGGCCGAGATGTCGGTTCGCGATGCGTACCGCATCGGCTTGTGCCGGGCGTTGTTGAAGCTGACGGAGCTGGGCGATGGTCTCCAGGAGCGTCACCAGGCGGGCGACCAGCAGAAGAATGGACACGGTGGTGCGATCCGTGATGCCAGCCAGCGCCAAGAGCCGAGCTGCGCTGCGCAGGGCGTTTCCGGCCGGGCCAGGACGAGGGATGCGGCCATACGGCGTGCGGGCGGCGCGGTCGTAGGCGTCGGCGGCACGGCGGAGATGACGGTTACCGGTGGCCCTCGCGGCTACGTGCAGTGCGTCGGAGGCAGCCCAGCACGCATCTTCGGCAGCATGGGGGTCGGTGGCGAGATGCCGACGAACTTGGGCCGTGGCGTAGGCGGTGGCCTGGGCGGCGTCGTCGTAGAACGCTTGGCATTCCTCGGGAGTGAGATCGTCCTTCGGAATGGCAGGCCGGTGGCGGCCGGCTGTTTTTGAGCTGCTCCAGCGCCGCTGAATGCCAGGCAAGGTGAGATCCTCGGCGAGTCGGCCCCCGGTGTGCCAGATGGGTTCCTCCTCCCCCTCGCCCTGGCCCGGGAGGGCAACGGCGTAACCGGTAACCTGATCAGGATCGGTCTGGCTGTGGCGCCGCCTGACGAGTAGCCCCCGTTGTTCGAGCAGGTCAAAGAACTCGGCGGTCGACCGAGCTTCATCCGCAGCGCGGCGGACGGTCGTCCGCAAGACCGCACGGACCGTCCGCGGCGAGAGATGCCGTCCGGACAACGGACGATCGGTACCATCCAAGGCCCACCGACGCCGGAGTTGGGGAAGCGTGAGATCGCTGGCGAGCTTGCCTCCACCGAACCACACGGGTCGCCCAGATGAGTTGAGGTCATCAGGTAAAGCGACGGCGTAGCCAGTCACCTGGCCAGCGATGCGAGAGCTCTCGCGCTTGTGAACAAGGACGCCTTCAGCCCCCAAGGCAGCGAAGAACTCGGCTTCGGTCCGCGCTCCTGCCGCGGCAGTAGTGACGTGCCGCCGCAGCAAGCTGCGGACCGGTTCCACTCGTCCGGCGCGGGCGGCCTTCTCGTTCTCGCCTCGTTTGGGTCGCCGCGCCGCCGTCCGGTCCGCCGGGGCCGTCCGCCGCAACCCGTAGCGATCCTCGACCTTCTGGCAGGCGGCGCGGATCCGGTAGCCGTCGTTCCACACCTTGGGACGGGTGCCGTCCTGGCGGGCGAGCGTGGCAACGATGTGAATGTGGTCGTCGGCATGACGTACGGCGAACCAGCGGACGGCTTCATCATCGCCGGACGGGGCCAGGCCGGTCTCGTCCATGATCTCGGCAGCGACGTCCGCCCATTGCCGATCAGTGAGTACAGGATCGTCCGGGTGGGCCCGGACGGCGACATGCCAGACCGGCTTGGGATGGTTACGCTCCCCCAGCAACTCCAACGGCTGTTGCATCAAAGCGTCGAGTCGCCGAAAGTCCCGTTTCCCGTCCGGGCCCTGGGGCGGCTCAAGCGCCGCAGGAACATCGAAGCCGGCGACGATGCGCGGATCTCGATGCTCGTTACGCCGACCCGGACCGTACAGATAGCGAATCAGCCCCTGGACCCGCTTGCCACGCATCACCTTCCCGATCACGCAAGCCCACCACGTCCGGCCCGAATGGCCATGGCCGCATCGGTTCCATGACTCGTGCTACGACCCGGCTCCGAAGCGCTCGACACCAAGCACGACAGCCTCACTACCGAAGTCTCGAAGCATTGAAGCGATGGAGTGCTCTTCTGATCTCCTCGGCGAGCTCGTCGATGTTCTGTGTCGAGGTCGCCGCGACCCGCGCGTACTGTTCCAGCGCGTGGGTGGGATGGCCGCTCGAATGCAGGGCGGCAACTGCCTGATTGAGATTGATACCGATACGACGAGCCTGTCCGGCGGCGCGCATCACCTCGCCCATCAACTCGGTCAGCGGCGACCACTGCGGTGGGTCGACACGTCGTGCCATGGCCACTGTGGCCGTTCCGGCGTAGGCGCTCACCGCCATGCCGACGCGCTCGGCGGCCGCCCGGACAGCGGCGTACTCCTCCTCGCTCAGAGCCACCCGCACGTTCCTGGTCCGTCGCTGACCTTGCAGCCGTCGTCGCCGATGCCCCTGCCCACCACGGTCGCCCAGTGCATTCCCCGCCTTCTGGCGAGCCGTAGGTCTCGGTCTCTCGTGTTCGTCGAACGCCGCTCGGCGATCCCTTGCCGACCGTTGAAACTACGGCTCGCCGCTTCGGACCGCGCCCGGTCCGGAAGCCTGTAAGTGTCACTTACGCCATTTCTTGCCCTGCGACGGCGAGGGCCTCGGATACGGCGGCCAGCCGCTACCCCCGACACCGACCTGAGAGCGCCGACAGCGAGGACGGTCAGGTTGTTGCCGGTGGAGAACATCGTCGATGCCACCGCCGTCTGAACGTCCAGCCACATGATCACCGACCCTGGGACGAGCTCCCTTCGATCCTCCAAAACAGCCAGCGTCTTGTGAGACCACGCGGACAGGCTGGTGTTGCCGAGCGGAGGAGAACCTGACGAGCAGCGACAATGGCTACCCTGCCCCAGACTCGCCTCCCTTCGGCCAAGGGAGCGCTCGCAGAAGCCGGTTTCGACACACTCGAACAACCCGCCAAGGCCAAGGAAGATGAGTTACAGCACTTCACGGCATGGGACCTCACGCACTGGAGACGTTGCGACAAGCCCGCCGGAGCATGGACGTCGTTCCACACCAGCCATGAGACCTGACTTCAGCCGTCCGTCAGCAGGGGCATCAGCTCAACGTTCGCGACGCGGAGGCGGCACCTGCGGTTTCGAGCGAGGCTCTGACGATGCCTGCTCGACATGAGGCGCGTCGGGAAGGACATCATCGATCGGCCTGGGGAAATCCTCCCCTGCGGCGCCGTCCGGAGCGGCGCTATGGTCGGTCAGATTGGTCAAAGACGCGGCGGCCACTTCGTCTCTGTCTGAAGACGGCCCAACGGTGGTCTGGTTGGCGTGGATGGCGGCGAGCGCTCCCTGGGCTCGTCGGAAGGTCTCACCGAGCTCCATCGTCTGCTCGGCGGCCCGCGCCAGCGCGTTGTGCGCCTTCATCACGGTCGGGACGGGATCCGTACCGCGGTCATGTCCGAGCCGTCCGGCATCGAGCTCTGCGGTGAGGAAGGCGTCGAGATGCTCGGTCGTCTGAACAAGACGAAAGGCTGTCTGAGCCAGATTCCCTAGAACCGTGTAGACGGCGGTTGGCTGACTCAGTCCCGGTGGCTCCTGGATGACGCGGTTGAGCTCTCGGATTCGCTCGTGCAGCTCGCCAGCGAGCCGCTCGATGTCCTCGTCAGTGTGGATGTCGTGATCGTCCATCGAAGATGTCCTCCAGTTTCGTCGTTGGTCGGGCCATGCAGTACTCCTTTCATTGGTGACTCCTGGCAGTCCTTAACGTCTTGTGACTTTGTTTGGCGCTGCTTGCGCTCCATTCTGCTCGGCAACTGCCAGCACCGCCACCTTGGCCACCGGCGTGGCGCAAGATGCGGTGGCGCCACCGCGTTTCCCTCGGCGGCGATGCCCTTCGCCCGTCACTGACGGGCGAAACCGCCTTCCCGTGAACCCGACTGGGGCGAGCATGGCCTCGGGTCAACTGCCCACGGCCCCCTGGGCGTGTCCCCTCAGCCATCCGCAAGCGGCGTCAGCGTTCTCGGCCCCCGCGTAGAACGTCCGCTGCAGGCCGTGCAGATCGACTCACCCGCTGTCGGCGTACACCCGGATGTGCACTTGTCGGTACACGCGAACGTGCGCCGCTCTTCGGGCGCCGGGAGCCGGCGTTCTCGAAGTGCGCCAGGAGTCGCCCTCGAGAGTTCCCTTCGGGCGGTGCTGTGTGATTGCGCAGCTACCTGCCCTGTGTTGACCGTCCGCTATGTCCCTCAGGGTCCACAACCGGTGCGGCCGGGCCGGCGCCATGGCCATGCTGTCGGGACTGGACGAGAATTGGCTCGTAGTCCGATCGTTTCGGACATGATGACGGGCATGGTGGAGATCTTGCGGCGCGGCCGATACGTCTGGGTAGGGTGCACCGCCGTTTACGCGATGCTGGTCGCCGGGACCGGTGTTGCGGCCGTCACGATGCTTTCCCGCAGCATCGATCAGGGACTGGAGGTGTGGCCCGACGCGCAGATGGACACGCAGATGGTGGCGGCGTGGCGCGGTGCGGCCATCCTCGCCTACACCTCCGGCAGCGAGGTGGGCCATGTCTGCGCACTGCTGGCCGGACTGCTGGTCGCGCGGGCGGTGCCGGTCCGGGCATGGCGAACCGGGCTGGCCGTCGCCGTGCTCGCCGGTACGGTGCTGGCGCTGGTGAATCTGTCGCTGGCGTGGTGGAAGGCGTCTCCTCGGCTGGCCCATCTGTCCGGGCCGGTCGATCCGGCGGTCATCGACCCGGGCCTGCGGCACCACAGCTGCGTCATCGTCGCCGTTGCGCTGGTCTTCGCGGCGTTCCTGGCCCTCGCAGCCGTCGGCTACCGCCTCGGCATGAACCGCAACATCAGAGCCGTGGTCATCACCCTGATGGCGCTCGTCGTGGTGGCGCTCCTCGGCCACTTCTTCCTGACGGGTCTGGTACCCCGGCCGGAGTTCTAGCGGCGATCCGACGACGGGCACGAGAAAGGCCACCCCCGGGATCAGCCGGGTGACCTGGAATGCCCGAGAGGTTGTTCTGCCTGTGAGGAGACGATGAGCCGTTTCCATCCTGGGAGGGCTGGTCACGAGCTGGATGCGGTTCGCCAATTGTGATCGCCAAGTGGTGAAGCTCCTGGTAGTTGCGGAGTCGACCAAGACTTGACCGCACCACCAGGAGCTTCAGTGCTGTTCTATCGCGCTGCGCTGGATCTGTCGCCCGTGTCCCGCAGATACGTGGCCGGCCTCGTCCGCGAGCACCGCCGCCGGATCGGTTCACGCTGGCGGGCCCTGCCGTCCGAGCGCCAGGCCCTGCTGGTCCTGGTGCACCTGCGGCGCAACGAGACCTTCCCCGCCCTGGCCGCCGCGTTCGGCGTCGGGCTGGCGACCGCCCACCGCTACGTCACCGAAGTGATCGAACTGCTCGCCGCACTGACACCCGACCTGCGTGCGGCGATGCGCATCGCCGCACGCAAGGCGTATGTGATCCTGGACGGCACGCTGGTGCCGATCGACCTGGCTCGCAGGCACCGACGACCGGCGCTTCTACTCCGGCAAGCACCGGCAACACGGCGTGAACATCCAGTTCCTCACCGACCCGCACGGCCGCCTGATCTGGGCCTCGGCAGCGCTGCCCGGCTCCACCCACGACCTGACCGCCGCCCGCCTCCACGGCATCATCGACGCCCTAACCCAGCGGGCGATCGCCTGCTACGCCGACAAGGGCTACATCGGCGCCGGCGGTGCGATCGGCACGCCCTACCGCCGCGGTAAAGGCGGCAAGCTGGGCAAGCGCAAGAAGCTGTTCAACCGCCACCACGCCAAGGCCCGCGCACTGGGCGAACAGGGCGCCGCCACCCTCAAACGCTGGCACATCCTCCGCCACGCACGCTGCTCACCAGCCCGGCTGACCGCCATCGTCCAGGCCATCCTCGCCCTGCACCATCACACCAACTGAGGATGGAAAGAGCTCAATTTCACGGACCGCCGCACCCTCTCGAAAGGGAACATCTCGACGCAACGGCAACGCCCGCCTCCTGGCCCCGATGCCGTGAAGTACCGCATCTGGGCACGTTCGTGCGTACCGGACTGTGCACTTTCACGTGAACGCCGACACCCGTTGTCAGGACCGAACCCGTTGAAGCCGTTATGACCAGATCCGATCTGGCGCTTCTGTTCGACAACGCGTCCGACCTGCGCTCCCGAGCAGGCGATCGCCACACTTCACGCTTTCGGACTCATTGAAGTGATCTCACTGGGTTCTTTGGAGGTGGTCGTGTTCGAAGTGGGTGAGGACGAGCGCGGCGCGGGTGATGTCGCCGATTCTGCTGGGGCTGACGGTGATGTGCCGCCGGGTGCGCCAGCGGCCTTTGAGCAGGGCGAATCCTCGTTCACCCAGGCTGCGCAGCCCGCGTAGAAGGCAGTTGTGGGTGCGGTTGTCGATGCTGAGGAGCTGGCCGTCGGAGGGGTTCTTGATCGGGGTGAGAATCCCGATTCCGGCGCCGTCGTAGCCGCCGTCGG
>NZ_SMKU01000296.1 GCF_004349215.1 Actinomadura rubrisoli
GAACGTGGGCTCGCCGCCCGCCGAGTGGAGGCGCAGGGTGACGTAGTCGTCCAGCGAGGGCGTGCGGGCACCCGCCTGGTTCGCGATCTGCCAGGCCACACCGTCCAGCCAGGCCCGGTGGGACGCCCTGGTTCCGCAGGACGGTGTAGATGTTCTGGACGCCGTCCTGGGTCGTCATCTCGCGGGTCACGGAATGGCGGTCGTTGTCCAGCGCGGCCGTCAGGATCGCCATCTCGGTCAGCGCGCGCACCGGGGGCGAGTCCATCTCCGAGGCCGGGACCTCCGCGCCGTTGGCGATCTCCAGCAGGGAGAACGTGGGCTCGCCGCCCGCCGAGTGGAGGCGCAGGGTGACGTAGTCGTCCAGCGAGGGCGTGCGGGCACCCGCCTGGTTCGCGATCTGCCAGGCCACACCGTCCAGCCAGGCCCGGTGGGACGCCACGAACCGCTGGACCTGCACGGGCGTCCCCGTGGCCCGCAGCCGGGCGGCGATGTCCGCCAGCGCGCGGGTGTACACATCGCCCTCGGACGCGCCGGGGACCTCCAGGGCCCGCTGGGTCCGGTACGCCATCGGGACGAACTCCTCCGGACGGCTGCTGTAGTACCCCACGTCACAGCGGGCGTCGTCGAAGGCGAAGCCCCAGTACACCCACAGGACGGCCACCAGCAGCCCGTCCTCCACGGCGAAGGGGGCGAAACGCGCGTAGAAGTCGGCGCTGTGGGTGCCGACCACCCGGGCGCGCTCACCCGGGTCGGCCCCCAGCCCCTGCCGGTCGATCCACTCGATCGCGCGGCGCTCGCCCCACGCCCGCGCCGGGTTGATCCGCGATTCCAGCGGGCAGAAGATCGGCGGCAGCTCCAGCCGTTCCAGAACGCTCGCCGGCTGTGCCTCGTCCACGCGATTCTCCCGTCCCGATGGCCGACGCGGACGCTTGCCACCTGCCGTAATTACTGAACGCTACGAATAATTACGGTAAGTGACAGACGGTGATCGATTCAAGCGGAAGACGGACTCAGAACCCCGTATCCGGAATGCCTTACCTTTCGGACACCCCCGCGCCCACCCACGGGACGCGTTCACCGTGATCGCGCGGGGCGTCCATTGGGTACTGTACGTAGTTTCCCGGATACCCTTCACCACAGTTCTCGTGACACTATGCAGTTGATTGCTCGCACGAAGTGAGCTGCATCTTCTGGGAGACCACAGTGCGGAAGAAGACCATGGCCCTCGTACCGGCTCTCACCGCCGGGATCATCGCCGTCTCCGCCGCCGCGGCGCAGGCGTCGACGATCGTCGTCTACGAGGGCGACCACTACTCCGGCCGATCGATGACGATCAACAAATGCGGGATGAGCAACATCCCCGAGGCGTTCCACGGGTCCTACAAGTGGTACGCCACGGGCCAGAGCGCCCGGATGTACAACCAGCCGAACGCCGAAGGCGTGATGCACTACGAGCTGAGCGCCCGCCACAACAACGAGCAGGCGACGCCCTTCGGGTGGAAGAGCATGTTCATCGTGTGCTGAGAAGGCCGAGATCCCGGCCGGTGACCATTCCGGCCGGTGAGGACGGTGCCGCGCCCCCACGCCGGCGCCGCGTCCAGTCGCGCGCTGCTGGGGGCGTGGCGGCGAGGTCGGCCGCGGCGTCCCGGCGACGGCACGTCCAGGTAACAGTCTCGTAAGATGGTTCAGGCGCGGCCGACGGCAAGATCGACAGTATGACGGTTTCGCTGTTCGCCCTGGAAGACGCGGTTCCGGGCCCGCCTCCTCACGCTGCGGGGAGGGGCGGCGCACGCCCTTCTCTCGCCTGGGAGCCGACGTTCGACCCGGCCGGTCTTTCACGGCCGCAACGGCGAGGCGCGGCGTGTGTCGTATGCGGCAAGCGCTGGCCGCGTCCGAGGGTCAGGGCGGGCCGTTTCCCCAACGGCGGCGGGGCCTACGCGTGTGAGGAATGCGCGCCTGCCATCAGGCCATAGGACGGCGCCGCGTCGGGTTCCGCAGGGCCGGAACCTCACCGGCCGTGGCCGGTCGCCCGCCGGAGAGATGAGCGCCTCGATCAGCAGGTCCGCCGGGAGCCGTCCCGGATGGGCGCCATGCGGCGATCCTGTCCTCGGGCGGCGCCGGCGGAATTCCCCTCTATCCCACCGCGGCCGGTTGCGGCAACCGGGGTCCCCCGGGTTAACGTCGATGACGACAGATCGCGGGGGCCCGGCGAACCGGGCTGAGATTGCGGCTGGGACGGCCGCTGACCGCTGGAACCTGACCGGGTAATGCCGGCGTAGGGAGAGATCGAGTCGTCATGACCGAAACCGTGGTTTCATCTGCCCGCAAGACGTACCTCCAGGGTTCGCGGCCCGATGTGCGCGTGCCCATGCGGGAAGTGCCGCTGACCAACGGCGACGCCGTCGTCCTGTACGACACGTCCGGGCCGTACACCGACCCGTCCCACGAGACGGACGTCCGCCGGGGGCTGCCCCCGCTGCGGGACGCGTGGATCGCCGAGCGCGGCGACACCGTCCCCTACGGCGGGCGGTCCGGGCGCCCCGAGGACGACGGGCGCCGATCGGACGATCCACTGCGCGAGCGGGCCGCGTTCCCGCCGCGGCGGCCCCGCCGGGCGAGCGGAGAGGCGGTGACGCAGCGCGCCTACGCCCGGCGGGGGGAGATCACGCCCGAGATGGAGTTCGTGGCGCTGCGCGAGGGCGTGCCGCCCGAGTTCGTCCGGGACGAGCTGGCGGCGGGACGCGCGGTGCTGCCCGCCAACGTCAACCATCCCGAGACCGAGCCGATGATCATCGGCCGGAACTTCCTGGTCAAGATCAACGCGAACATCGGGAACTCGGCCGTCGCATCCTCGATCGAGGACGAGGTCGAGAAGATGACGTGGGCGACGCGGTGGGGCGCCGACACGATCATGGACCTGTCGACGGGCCGCGACATCCACACCACGCGCGAGTGGATCCTGCGCAACTCGCCCGTCCCGGTCGGGACCGTCCCGCTGTACCAGGCGGTGGAGAAGGTCGGCGGCGACCCCGCCGCGCTGACCTACGAGGTCTTCCGCGACACCGTGATCGAGCAGGCCGAGCAGGGCGTGGACTACATGACCGTCCACGCCGGGGTGCTGCTGCCGTACGTCCCGCTGACGGCGCGCCGCAAGACCGGCATCGTGTCCCGCGGCGGCTCGATCATGGCGGCGTGGTGCCTGGCGCACCACGAGGAGAACTTCCTCTACACCCACTTCCGGGAACTGTGCGAGATCTTCGCCGCGTACGACGTCACCTGGTCGCTCGGGGACGGGCTGCGGCCCGGCTCGATCGCCGACGCCAACGACGAGGCGCAGTTCGCCGAGCTGCGCACGCAGGGCGAGCTGACGCGGATCGCGGCGGAGTACGGCAACCAGGTGATGAACGAGGGCCCCGGGCACATCCCGATGCACAAGATCAAGGAGAACGTCGACCTCCAGCAGGAGTGGTGCGACGGCGCCCCCTTCTACACGCTCGGGCCGCTGACCACCGACATCGCGCCCGGCTACGACCACATCACCTCCGCCATCGGCGCCGCGATGATCGGCTGGTACGGCACCGCGATGCTCTGCTACGTCACGCCCAAGGAGCACCTCGGCCTGCCGGACCGCGAGGACGTCAAGGCCGGCGTCATCGCCTACAAGATCGCCGCGCACGCCGCCGACCTGGCCAAGGGCCATCCGGGCGCGCAGGCCTGGGACGACGCGCTGTCGGACGCCCGGTTCGACTTCCGCTGGGAGGACCAGTTCAACCTCTCCCTCGACCCGGGCACCGCCCGCGCGTTCCATGACGCGACGCTCCCGGCCGCTCCCGCCAAGACCGCCCACTTCTGCTCGATGTGCGGCCCGCACTTCTGCTCGATGAAGATCACGCGGGACGTCCGGCGCTACGCCGACGAGCACGGCCTGGCCGAGGAGGAGGCCCTGGCCGCGGGCATGCGCGAGAAGGCGGGCGAGTTCCGCGCCGCCGGAGGCCGCGTCTACCTGCCGGTGTCCCCCGCCGGCTCCTGACCGCCGTCCAGAGCCCGCCGCCGGACACGCCCGGCGGCGGGCTTCGCCTTGCCAAAGTGGAGCACTGCTCCGTATCGTCAATCGGAACATAGCTCCGCTTTAAAGGAGGACCTGTGACGACGACGGTGGAGGCCACGCGGCGACGGCTCGGGCGCGTCGGCGTATGGCTGAACGCGGTCACGACGACGGCGCCCGCCGACGAGCAGCGGCGCGCCGCGGCCGCGATCGAGCGGCTCGGCTACGGCTCGGTCTGGACCGGCGAGGCGCCCGGCGGCCGGGACGTGTTCGTCAAGCTCGCGATATGGCTCTCGGCCACCGACCGCATCACGGCCGGCTCCGGGATCGCGAACCTGTTAGCGCGGCCGCCGGTGACGACGCGCGGCGCCTCCGACACCCTGGCCGACGGCTTCCCGGGCCGCTTCGTCCTGGGCATCGGCGTGGGACATCCGAGGCAGGCCGCGGGAGTGGGCCAGGACTACGGCCGCCCCTTGACCCGCGTCCGCGACTACCTCGGCGCGATGGACGACTCGTCCGGCGGATGGCTGGTGCCCGCGGCCGCGCCCGCCTTGCGGCCCCCGCGCGTCCTCGCGGCCGTCGGCCCCAAGATGCTCGCGCTCGCCGGTGAGCTGACCGACGGCGCGCACCCGTTCGCCTCACCCGTGGAGACCACCGCCGCCGCCCGCGAGATCCTGGGGCCGGGCAAGCTCCTCATCCCCGAGCAGGGCCTCGTCTACGACCCCGACCCGGCCCGGGCCCGCGACGCGGCACGGGCCTACCGCGCCGACGTCCTGAAGCAGATGGAACGCGCCGGCGGCGCGCTCGCCCTGCCCTACGGCCGCAACCTCCTCCGCCTCGGCTACACAGAGGAGGAGATCACCCAGGTCAGCGACCGCGTGGTGGACGCCACGATCGCGCACGGCGACGAGGAGGCGATCGTCCGGCGGATCCGCGAGCACCTGGACGCGGGCGCCGACCACGTCCTGGTGAACCCGCTCGGAACCGACTTCCCGGGCATCATCACGGCCCTCGAACGGCTGGCCCCCGCGCTGACCGACCTCTCCTGACGCCTCCGCCGTGCCGGGGCCGCGCGGCCCCGGCACGGCGACCCGGGCGACGCGGGAACGCCGCGGCTAGGATCGAGGGACCGTTCCAAAATCGGCGGCGTCCCTCATCTCGCCCCGTCCTGCCCAGGAAGGACCGAAGCGTCAGGTGACCATCGACGACACGCCGCAGGCCCCCGCGCCCGACCACCGCCTAGCCCGCACCCGCACCCGCACCGAACGCGCCGACGTGCGCCGCAACCGCGCGCGGCTGCTCACCGCGGCCCGGGAGACGTTCCTGCGCGACGGCGCCGACGCCTCCCTCGAAGGCGTCGCCCGTCTGGCGGGCGTCGGCATCGGCACCCTCTACCGCCACTTCCCCACCCGCCAGGACCTCCTGGAGGCCCTGCTCACCGACGTCTACGACGACCTCGCCGCCCGCGCCCGCGACCTGCTCCCCTCCCCCGAGCCCGGCGAGGCCCTGATGACCTGGCTGCGCGCGTTCATCTCCCACGTCACCGAATTCCGCGGCATGGCCGCCTCCGTCCTGGTCACGCTCCGAGACGAACGCTCCGACCTGTTCCACTCCTGCCGGACGATGCGCGCCGAGGCCGAGTCCCTGTTCGTCCGCGCCCAGAAGACCGGCGACGTCCCCGCAGCCGCCGACTTCCCCGACGTCCTCACCCTCGCCGGCGCCATCGCGATGGCCACCGAACAACAACCGGCCACCGCCGACCGCCTGGTCTCCCTAGCGGCAACCGGCCTCCTCTCCCCCAAGCCCCACTACGGCCAGTAGCCGCACCGCCCCGGACAACCGGCCTCAGGGCGGATCGCTCCCCTTCGCGTCGGCCGGGAGCCATCCCGACGTAGGGGGTGCATCCTGTTGGGTGGTTCGGTGGCGACTTCGGCCGGAGGGGAGCGGGACTGGTGAAGGATGAGGACGTTGCCCTGGTATGGCGGCCCGGCGAGGTGATCCTCGGGCTGTACGAGGTCCGTGAGGAGATCACCAGCGGCGGGATGGGCGTGGTCTACCGGGTCTTGCACCGCGGGTGGAACGTGGAGCTGGCGGTGAAGGTGCCGCGGCCCGACTTGGTGGCCACGGGAAGGGGAGTGCGGGAGTTCGAGACCGAGGCGGCGACGTGGGTCGGTCTGGGCGCGCATCCGAACACCGTGAAGTGCGTGTACGTGCGCACCCTGGGAGGCGTTCCCCGGGTGTTCGCCGAGTGGCTGGACGGGGGCAGCCTCGCCGAGGCGGTGCGCGACGGGCGCCTCTATGCCGGTGGTCGACGTGCGGCCCTGCGCCGTGTCCTCGATGTCGCCGCGCAGACTGCGCGGGGGCTTGAGCACGCGCATCGGAACGGCCACATCCACCAGGACGTCAAGCCCGGGAACGTGCTTCTGGACCGCGGCGGAACAGCGAAGGTGACCGACTTCGGGCTGGCCGGAGCGCGTGCCGCAGCCGGGGAGGGCGCCACCGCTCCGCCGGGCGCAAGCCTGCTGGCCGGGTACGGGGGAATGACCCCGGCGTACTGCTCTCCCGAGCAGGCGGAGGCGGCCGAGCGTGTGAGGGGGTCCGGCGGGTCCCGGCCGAAGCTGACGCGGGCGACCGACACGTGGTCGTGGGCGTTGACCGTGCTGGAGATGTTCGTCGGGCATCCGCCGTGCCTGGCCGGGCAGACCGGCGCCGAGGTGTTCGCCGCGTTCGTCGACGCCGGGGCCGCCGCCCAGACGTTCGCCGGGGAAGAGGACGAACGGCTCGCGGCCATCCCCGCCATGCCCGGTGGCCTGGTGGCCCTGCTGCGGGATTGCCTGACTCCAGAGCCGGCGGAGCGGCCCAGGGACATGGGCCGGATGGCGGACGCCGTCGCGGACGTCTACGCCGAGGCCCTCGGGGAGGCCTATCCCAGGCCGGAACCGCTGACGGCGGTGCGCCTGGCCGATGAACTGTCCAACCAGGCCCTGTCGATGCTGGACCTGGGACGAGACGACGAGGCCGGCGCGCTGTGGCGGCGGGCCGCCGAGGCCGACCCCCGCAACCCGCACGTGACCTACAACCGCGGCCTCCATCTGTGGCGCACCGGAGAGCGGACCGACGCTGAGGTGGTCGCCGATCTGGACGGGGTCCGCTCGGCCCACCCCGGGGACTGGGAGCCGGGGTACCTGCTGGGCCTGGTGCATCTAGAGCGCGGTGACGCGGAGGCCGCACTGGAGGCACTGCGGAACGCCGGGCGGCGGAAGTCCGGCGTCCCCGAGATCACCGCCGCGATCGAACGGGCCGGCGCCGCGTCCCGGCCCGGACGGCCGCGGGTTCTGACCGGGCACGACGGGCCGGTGAACGCCCTCGCCTTCAGCGGGGACGGCCGCTTCGGCCTCTCCGCGGGCGAGGACGGAAAGGTCCAGGTGTGGGATCTCGCCCGGCGCCGGTTCCGGCTTCGGGGTCGCGGCGGCCCGCGCCGCGTGTGGACGCTGGAGCCACCGAGAGCGGAGTACGGCGTCCGGGCGATCGCGGTCGACGCGGCGGGCGCCCGGGCGGTCTTCGGCGGGCACGCCGGCCCCGCGCAGGTCTGGGACCTGCACGCCGGTCGGCTTTCGCACGAGCTCACCAGTGCGGACGTCTTCAGCGTGTACGAGACCGTGGACGTGGCGTTGACCGGGAACGGGCTGTTGGCGTTGACCGTGCACGGCGACGGAGCCATCCGGGTGTGGGACGCCGTCACCGGCCGCTGCCTGCGGCTGCTGGCGGAGGGGCACGGGAGCGCGTACGCCCACTTCGCGTCGGTGCACGTCGACGCGGACGGCGGTGTCGCGTTCGGGCGCGTCTGGGCGACCGGTGTCGCGCACGCGTGGGACGTCCGCACCGGCCGGGTGCTCCGCACGTTCGGCGGAAGCTCCTCCATGGCGGCGATGAGCGCCGACGGCGAGACCGTCGTCACTCAGGAGGGACACGGCCACGACGCCCGCGTACGGATCTGGGACCGGGAGACCGGCCGGGAGGTCCACGCCCTGAACCGCCCCGGCGGTATGGGAGACGAGTTCGCCGTGAGCGGCGACGGACGTTACGCGATCTCCTGCGACGTGAACGCCATGGAGCTGTGGGAACTGGGCACCGGCCGGCGCCTGCGCGCATGGCCGACGCCGGAACGGGCGATGGCGGCGGCGCTGAGCCCCGACGGCGGCAGGGCCCTCATCGGCGACGACGAGGGCAAGGTCGCCCTGTGGGACATGCCGGATCCGGGCCCCGCGGCACCCTGGAGCTACCCGCTCCCGCGCGAGGCGGCCGACCGGCTCCACGAGGACGAGGAGGTGGACCGCGCGCTCGACCGGACTGCGGAGCTGATCGCCGAGGGCCGCTCCGGCGCGGCCGCCGACGAGATCCGCCGGGCCCGGGCCGTCCCCGGCTATCGGCGGCACCGCGTCCTGCTCGACCGCTGGCAGGACGTGGCGCGAACCGGACGGCGCGCCGCCCTGTCCGACGCGTGGGTTCGCGACGCCCCGTCGATCGTGGGCGGTTTCCGCGTCCCTCCCGTGACGAGTCGCGACGGCTCGCTGGTGCTGACCGGCGCCGAGGACGGGACGGTGCTGGTCTGGGATCTGGCCCGGGGCACGCGGCGGCACGCTCTGCCGGGGCATGACGGGCGCGTCCACAGCCTGGCCCTCTGCGGCGACGGCCCGATCGCGCTGTCCGGGGGTGAGGACGGCACCGCGCGGGTCTGGGATATCGAGTCGGGCCGCTGCCTGCACGTGCTGGACGGCGATGGGGGCGAGGTCGACGTGGCGGTGAGCGCCGATGGTCGCGTCGGCGTGTCGGGCGGGGGGAACAGGGACATCCGCGTCTGGAACCTGGAGACGGCCGAACCTCTCGCGGAAGTCACCGGTCGGCGCACCACCCACGCCCTTCGGATCCTGCTGAACGCCGACGGGAGCCGGATCGTCTCGGCTGCCCCGCCTCATTGGACCCCGCATATCTGGGAGGCGCGGACCGGACACCTTCTGCACGTTCTGCCGCGAGACCTCGGCGGCGGGCTGGTCACTCAGACGTTGACCCTGAGCCGTGACAGCGACGTGCTCCTGTCGGGCCATATGGACGGAACCGTGCGGGTATGGGACGTCCGGACCGCAGAGACGCTCCACACCATGTTCGGCCATGACGAACCCGTACGGGAGGTCGCCGTCTCCGCCGACGGCACGACCGCCGTCTCGGTGAGCAAGGACTCGACGATGCGCATCTGGGACCTGCGCTCCGGGGAGGGCCGGCGTGCCGTCGGCGACGTGGGCGTGGAAGCCTGGTCCGTCGTGGTCAGCGACGACGGCTGCTTCGCCGTCACCGACGGCGTGGACGATCAGGTGAGGGTCTGGGACACCGGCGACGGCGAGTGCCTGCGCGTGCTGGGCCGCCACGAAGCCTCCGTGGAGGCCCTCGCACTCAGCGCCAACGGCCGCATCGTCGTCTCGCTCGACCACAACGGCGTCGCACGCGTCTGGGAACTGGACTGGGAGTTCGACTTCCCCCAGTGACGACGTCTACGGATGCCGTTGGCGCCTGAGGCTTGAGAGCACCGAATACCTATCACCGACCTACCCGACGGCCCGTCCGCCGATGTGTTGAAGGACCGCCGGGGCTTGACCACCCGCGCACTGAGAGTTCCAGCGGACGCATCACCGCGCGTGACACACCGGTGATTTCGACACTGGCAAGTCACTCGATCGTGACCAGCAGGCTGATCCGGACTACGAACAGGCCCCGGCCGCCCACGCGCGGCTCAACGGTGGCGGCCCTCATCCGTCCTGCCGCCGGGACGGTGGTCGTCCGGGCGACCGCGCGGTCGTTCGCCGCCTCGCCGGGCTGTCGTCTCAGGCGGGGACGGCTATCGCGGTGGCGATGAGGCCGTCGGTGATCGTCCATCGGCCGGTGAAGCCGGTGAACGGGGCGTCCGGGACGAGCACTTTCGCCGTGAACGTTCCGTCGGGTTCGAGGGTGAGGGTGGCGTCCTCGAAGCCGAGCCATCGGCGCGCCACCGGGAACCACGCCTTGTAGACGCTCTCCTTGGCGCAGAACAGGAGCCGGTCCCAGTGGACGTCTGGGGAGGCGCGGGTCAGTTCGTCCAGAAGCGGTAGTTCCTCTTCGCGGGCGATCGCGTCGAGGACGCCTTCGGGCAGAGGGCCGTGGGGTTCGGCGTCGATGCCGAGCGTCAGCATGTCGCCTGCCTTGGCGATGGCGGCGGCGCGGTAGCCGTCGCAGTGGGTCATGCTGCCGACGACGCCGTCCGGCCAGCGCGGTGCGCCGCGCTCCCCCGGCATGATCGGAACGGGCGGCAGGCCCAGGTCGGCGAGGGCGCGGCGGGCGCACCAGCGGACGGTCGTGAACTCCAGGCGCCGCTTCTCCACGGCCCGCGCCAGGGCGGTCTCCTCCCCCGGGAGCAGGGCCGCCTCGGGTGGGTCGTGGTAGGCCGCGGCCGTGGCGACGCCCGGCGGCAGGATCCGCTCGATCACGACTCCTCCGGCGCGGGGAGGATGCGGCGCGGGCCGCGCGGGGTCTCGCCGCGCCTGCGCCACTCGCGCGGGTAGCCGACCGACACCTCGACGTGCGGGACGCCGTCGCTCCAGATCGTCCGGGGGATGTGGAGGTGCCCGTAGACGACCGAGACCGCGCCGAAGCGGACGTGCCAGTCGGCGGTGCGCTCGCTGCCGCACCACTGCGCGAACTCGGGGTACCACAGGACGCGGGTGGGTTCGCGGATCAGGGGCCAGTGATTGATGAGGACGGTTCGGCTACCGGCCGGCAGTTCTGTCAGGCGGCGTTCGGTGTAGGCGATCCGCGCGTCGCACCAGGCGTCCCGGGTGGGGTACGGGTCGGGATGCAGGTAGATCTCGTCGGTGCACACGACGCCGGCGTCGTGCGCGATCTTCAGGGCCTCCTCCTTGTTGGACGCGCCGTCCGGGCGGAACGTGTAGTCGTACAAGACGAACAGCGGCGCGATCGTCACCGGCCCGCCATCGCCGTCCCACACCGGGTAGGGGTCTTCCGGGGTCAGCACGCCCAGGCCCCGGGCCATGTCGACGAGCTGCTGGTAGCGGGCCTCGCCGCGCAGCCGGACGGGGTCGTCCTTGGTCGTCCAGAGCTCGTGGTTGCCGGGCACCCAGATCACGGTGGCGAAGCGTCCGGCCAGCGTGCGCAAGGTCCACTCGATATCGGAGAAGCGCTCGGCGACGTCTCCGGCCACGATCAGCCAATCGCCCTCCGAGGCCGGCCGCAGCCCCTCGACGAACGAACGGTTGTCGGGGAAGCCCACGTGAAGGTCGCTGATGCCGTAGAGACCGCTCATCCAGCGATCGTAAGCGGCGCGAAGGGCGGTCCGATCGTCTGGAGCGCGCGGACCGGCCGTAATCGGACAGGGCCGTCCGACGGCCGGACCTGCGCGGGGTCCCGGACCTGCTCCGCCTTCTCCGCGGACCGGACGAAGGTCATGTACCGCCTTAGGACGGGGTGAGACAATTCACGCTGAGCCGGTGGAGGACGGGTGGTGGTTCGGTGGACGCGCCTCAGCCGGCGCCCGCCCGCGACGAGGACCTGCGAGCGCGGCTCGCGGCGGGCGACGACGAAGCACTGGGCGAGATCTACGACATGTTCGCGCCGCTGGTGCACGGCCTCGCGCGCCGGGTGACCGGCGACGCGGAGGCCGCCCGCGACGTCACGCAGGAGGTGTTCGCCGGGCTGTGGGAGCGCCCGCTGGCCTTCGATCCGGAGCGCGGCTCGCTGCGCGGCTGGCTCGCGACGCTGGCGCACCGCCGCGCGGTCGACTGGGTGCGCCGGGAGTCCCGCCGCCGCCGTCCACCGTCCGCGCCCCATCCC
>NZ_SMKU01000297.1 GCF_004349215.1 Actinomadura rubrisoli
CCGGACCATCCGTCCGATGACCGCACCCTGCCCGCCCCGCCGCCAGAACTCGGTCGCCGCCTTGTCATCGCTCGACCGCAGCATCACCCCCAGCAGCGCCCGATCTGCCACCGACACCCGATGCTCCCGCAGGTAGTCGAGCGCCAGCAGGATCTTCACCACCGAGGCCGACCGGAACACCTGCCGCGGCCGATGCTCCACCAGCACCCGCCCACGCTTCACATCAAAAACGACATAAGACGCCAGAACCCCCGCAGGCACCCGAGGCGTCACCCGCGGCGCCGCCCTCTCGGCCCCCTTAGGCCGCGCCTCCGGCGTCCCCCGCGGACTCCCGCTCACCGACCGAGCCCCTCCACCGGACGACCCGTCCGCCTCACACCCGCATACCAGGACCCCGACCACCACAGCCAGCCCGACCCGCGCCACCAAGGAGAACACCAGGCATGCCTACCAGACCGCGCCCCACCCCGCCTCAACCCAGTACGCACGACCCCGCAGACTGCGCTACAGTAATCACGCCTGCTCCGCCAGGCACCGGGACGTAGCGCAGTTTGGCAGCGCACTTGACTGGGGGTCAAGGGGTCGTGGGTTCAAATCCCGCCGTCCCGACACAGAAAAAGCCCCGCTGACGATGGCATAAGCCAAGGTCAACGGGGCTTAGTTGTTTTGCTCTGATGGTGTTTGTGTCACTCACACGGCGCGTAGCCGGGGACCATCTGGGGACCGACGATCACTCAGATGCAGGCTCAAGGACGCTGGCTACGAGATCAGACCGACGCCCGTCCGCGAGCGCGAAGAGCTGACGGAGCTGTGAACCGCTCCTAAGCGGCAACAACACAGAATCGGGTCCGATTACCCCGGGCGTCGTCTGCGCCTGTTTTCGCCATGCGCAACAAACCGCCGCCGGAGCCTCTCAGCGGGCCAGTGCAGAGCAGCAGGTGCCACCGTCCACTAGCCAAAACGATGAGCCCCGCGTCTCTCTCAGAACAGGCCGTCCTGCGTGGGAGTGGAGCGATCGTCTGCTCGTGCTACCGCCTCTGCCAAGGCATGATGCTGCTTGTCGAGTACTGTCTTCGCCTGCGCCACGGGCGGCACGCCTAGTTCGGCGAGGAGCGCTCTTGTGCCGGGGTCAGTGGAGTAGATGATGGCGCCGTACTTCCCGCGGGTGGCCAGGACGCGGTAGATGTTACGCACCAGCTGGTGCCGGTCGGGACCGCCTGCAGCGGGGTCTTCGTTCTTAGTGGCGAGCCAGCGGCCGCCGTGCCAGGTGTAGTCGCGGCCCATGATGATGCCGGTGTAGTCCCAGTCGAGGCTCTGCGCCGTGTAAATGCAGCCGACTTGCTCGAAACCATGTGGGTCGGTGGCCCACATATCCTTACCAGGGATCTTCTTCTTCCTGATGGGCTTGTCGGCGTTCCAGGGGCGCTCCCAGGCATCGATACGGATGTCGTTGGCGAGCCGCCCTCCTGGCTGGACCTTCTTCGTCCACTTCCAGCAGTAGCCAGCCGTGATGCGTGCGGTGCGGTTCAGAGCGGTCTGCAGGCGCAGGTAGTCCTCCATCTGTTGGGGGTGGTCGGCTCGCAGCAGTTGGAACCCCTCGCTGGGCTCCCAGGGGCGGGGAGCAGCGTCCTCGTAGCCAAGCAGGTCTTCGAGCCAGGAGACATACTCGGGGCACAGATGCTGCCGGAACTGCAGAGACAACTCGATCGAGTGGATGTTGCCCTCGGCGATGCCCATCTCCAGCGCGATCCGACGGATCTCCTCTGGGGTGCCGACCTCGTCGCGCCGAACGACCTGGCGGGGGTCCAAGAGGAAGACCGGTACGCGCGCGGCGTTGATCAGTTCCTGAATCTGAGGAGTGTCGGATCGGTCCTCTACCGAGTCGTAACGCAAGTTGGAGTCCTTGCGAAGCCGATGGGCCTCGTCGCAGATCAGCACATCCAGATGGTTACGTGTTCGGCGCCGGTGCTGGTGAAAGTAGGTGAAGATCGACTCCACCCCGCCGCGGCGCCCCTTGACGTGTTCGCGTAACGCTCGGGCGAACGCATTGCTGCCCGAGGCATGCACCGCTGCACTGCCGACAGCGCTGAGTAGGCCGAGCAACTCCAGTGCCAGCACCGATTTCCCCGTGCCTGGGCCGCCGACGATGATGAAGACCTGCTTGTTGTTCTCGGTGAACCCTTCCTCTACCGTCTGGAACACGCGATCCACCGCTGTCCGCTGCTCATCGAGCAGCGTGAACAGCGCTCGTCCGCGCACGGCTTCCTGAGCGGCGAGCATGAGCGCCTCGCTCGGGCGGACGTGCGCCTGATCGATCAGCCGGCGGTGACGGGCCGCGTTCTCACCGCTAAGGACGGAGGCCAGGAACTCGCCCATCTCCTGACGGGCGTCCGGAGCACTGCCAAAGATGCGCATCCGTGCCAGGTCGACCTCGGAGCGCAGGCCACAGGCCGGCGGAACGAGCTTGGCGACCTCTTCTGCCGGGGCTTTGTGCAGATTCACCAGTCCGTGGAAGCGTCGGTGCAGCATGGGCAGATGGTGCTGCAACGTCCGGCAGTAGTCCCAGGCTTGCTCTACCGGGTGCTGGCTGCCCTCGGGGCCGGATCCGGGGTGCACGACGCGGCGCGTACCGCGGAGGACATGGAGCTGGGACCACTGCTTGTTCTCCACCACCACCACCGACAGTTCACCGCACTCGGGATGGGAGCCGACCAGCAGCATGTCGATTCGGGCATCGCTGGCGAGCGTGCTCATCTCCAAGAGCACGATCACCTCGCCCAGCCCCGCGTCCACCAGCACCTTCGCGACCGTCTTGGGGCTGGCACGCCAAGACTGCAGCTCCTGCTCCCTTGGAACCTGTTTGAAGGTCCGCCGTACACCGGCACGCAGCGCCTCCGCGAGATGCTCGCTGTCCATCTCGTTCAACTCCGCAGCCGAGCAAGCCAATGCGTAACGCGGTTTCACTCCCACATCTCCTAGCCGCCCGCAGGAAACCGACAAAGCGCGAGCCTACCCAGGACCACCGACACAGCGCCGTGCTCGGGACTGATCATCTGGGGAGCACATCATCGGGCTCAGAGGGGACGCGATACTCGAACCGCGTTGCCCTCAAGTCCTCGTCAGCGGGCGTCCAGTTGGCCCTGAGGTGGAAGGTGCCTCCACTGGCGACGTAGGAGGGAACGATCGGGGCCTTGCCTCCAGGCTGCGTTTCATGATCGACCTCGGGTCCGACCGTAGTGATGGTGATGTCAGTGACTACGCACAGGTCAACGTCGGGGAACTCGCGGGCGTGCAGCACTTCGTTGATGGTCAACTCGACCGAGCCGAGCGCTCCGGTGGTGCCCTTAACCTCGACATGCCGCTCGGCACAAGGTTTTGTGAGGCGCAGGTCATAGGGCTTGCCCAGTTCCTCGACCTCCCAGCCCTCGGCCTCGTAGTGCTCCTTGGCCATCTTCACGGCACGCTGCTCCACGGCGCGCCGCTTGGCAGGGTCCATCTGCCGACCGACGCCGAAGGGACGGCCAGCATTGCGACGGCGAGGGAGGCTCTCAACGGTGACCGGGGCCGTCTGGCTAAAGGGCACCTGCGGAACGCCCCGCTCAAGGGTGTCTGCAGTCAGCCCCAACCTCTGAAAAATGAGGTTCATATTCGTCCTGCCCATCCGGCCAAAGCCCCGATGGGTCCCCGACCGGCGCAAGGCGTCGCTGGCACTGCGCGACAGCGGGCCGTCATCGCCAAGCGGAACGTCGTCGAGCCGCCCCAGTGGCTCGAATCCGATCCGTGTCAGCCACTTGACCCTGCCCTCGGCGATCTCGTCCGGCATATGTGGAGCCGTTGCCATATAGGGACGGGCGCCCGCCTGGCATACGTACAGCGTGGCGCTCTTGCCCAGCCAGTCGTCCAACTGCACCCGTGGACTGGCGCCGATGCCGAAGATGACGTACTCGTAGGACGGATAGGTCAGGACCCCCGGGAAACCCCAGGTGTTGGTCTCCAGGCCCACCGACAAGTTGAGCAGCGCGTAGGGTGCCTGCGGGACGTGCACCATCATCACCGCAGTCTCACCGGCAGCGTGGTTCTTCGCCTTCTCGAATGGAGCCGTGCTCGGTGCCGTTGCGAGCGCTGTGGGCTCGTTCGCCAACCGTGTCACTTCCTGCAACACGCCTTCCCCGTGGGAGATCGGCGGCGAGGACAAGCCGGTGGCGAGTTTCGCGGCGTCTGCGAGCGTGTAGCCGGGAACCTGCAGCCGCAGACGGATTCGCTTGGTGTTGTTACGACCCCGAGGAGCGCTCGACTCTCGACCGACCTCACGCTGCGCACGGCACAACAACACGCGGAGATCCTTCAGGTCATGCTCGTCGGCCAGCCGGATCGCCGATGGGAACAGCCTGCGCTCGTCCTCGGGCAGCGAGTTGGTCGCCCGCGAATCCACGATCCCATCCACGAGCACGGCGTTCAGCCGCTTCAGGCGCACCAACAGCAGATCGAGTGTCCGCAGGTAGTCGGTGTTGCGGGCCGGGCGTCCTCTTGAATGATTGGCACCCGACTGACTCTCCAGCACCAACGACAACGAGCCAGTACCCTGCTCGGCCTCCACCGCGAAGTCGGCATCCAGAACTCGACCGTCATCTGCCGTCGCCTGCATGGACGCACTTTGACACGAAGCACTGACATTCTGGGCTGCGACTGACGACCTGACCGAAACGACGAGGTCAGATCGGTTGGGCCGAGCGGGGCTTCTGCGAGTTCACTCTCACGAGTTGCCGCGCCTCTGGCTGCGGCGTGGGGTGCAGACTCTGCAGCTTGCTGCGGGGCGAGAGCACGCATCCCGATCAGGATCGGTGAACACCCACGCGGTCCAGCACGAGTTATGTCTGCCGCTCCCACCGTCCCGACATTAACAAGGCCCCGCTGACCATGGCATACGCCGAGGTCAGCGGGGCCTGGTCATCCCTCCTTGACGGCTTGCGTCGCTAAACGACGCGCAGCCGGGGACTTTCTGCGCAGTGACGGTCACTCAGGTGCAGGCTAAGAGCCTCCCCCGC
Organism: Actinomadura rubrisoli; assembly: GCF_004349215.1. Lineage (GTDB taxonomy): Bacteria > Actinomycetota > Actinomycetes > Streptosporangiales > Streptosporangiaceae > Spirillospora > Spirillospora rubrisoli. The sequence continues at coordinate 5,046 of NZ_SMKU01000297.1, forward strand.
TTCTGTCAGCGACCGGGCGTCCGGATGCAGGTAGCGCTGGGTTGTGCTGAGTGAACCGTGTCCGGCGATCTTCCGGAGCACGTGTACCGGTACTCCGGCATCGGCCATCCAGGTGAGCCCGGTGTGGCGCAGGTCGTGCCGGCGCAGGTGCTCGTAGCCCAGCCGGGTCACCACCTCGTCCCAGTGGGTGGCGTCCCGCAGGATCGCGGTGGTGATCCGGCCGCCGCGCGGACCGGTGAACAGCCGGGCCGCTGGATCGTCTTCAAGCGCGTCCAGCCGTTGCCCCACCAGCTGGCGGATCTCTTCGATCAGCGGGACTTGGCGGGCCCGCTTGCCTTTGGTGCCCTTATCGATGAGTCCGCCTGGCCCCGGGGTGGTCTGTCGACGCAGGTTCCAGAGCCAGGTGGTGCGGTCGATATCGCCTACCCGGACGCCTGACACCTCGCCGATGCGGGTCGCGGTGCATGCGGCGAACATGACGACCTCGCCCCATCCTCGGTAGTTGTCGGACGACCGTTCCACCAGTGCGTCCGCGAGTTCGACCAGCGCGTCCCAGGTCGGCAGCGCCAGGGCGCGCGGATCGTCCAGCTCGTCTTCAGCCTGTTTGTATTCGAGCTGCCAGCCGACCACCCGGGCAGGGTTCTGAGTGATGATCCCGTCCCGGACGGCTTGCTCCATGACGCGTACCAGCGCGGCGAGGCTGTTCTTCACGGTGGATCGTCCGCACCCGTCCGCGATCCAGCCGTGGACGACGCGATCGACGGCACCGTTGGTGATCATCACCACGGGCAGGTGGCCGAGCGCGGGGACGACACGCAAGCGCCAGCCGGCCATGTAGGGATCCAGGGTCTTGCTTTCCAGCCCACGCATGGCCAGCGTCATGACGTTGGCGCCGTAATCGGCCAGTTTCATGGTGGCGGTCGCGGGGTCGATGCCGCCTTGGGCTGCCGTCTGGAGCCTCTCTATCCAGGCTTCGGCTTCCGGTTCGGTCTCCTTGGCCTCCGACAGGGAGCATCGGCGGCCGGTGTGCGGGTCTACCCACCGGACCCTGGCCCGGTAGGGCGAGCGCCGGTTGGGACGGAACTCGATGTCGCAGGAGAGCGATACGCCGAGGGGTAGCGCTTCGCGGCGGGTCATCGGCTGGGCTCCCCTGGGGTGATGCGGTGGTTCCTAAGCCAGTTCTCTACGTCGTGGGAGCTGTAGCGTGCGACGGCGCCGCTCATCTTGACGACGGGCGGTCCTTGCATCGGCCGGGCGGTACGCCACCTGCGCAGCGTTGAGGGATCCACGCCGATCAGGTCGGCAAGCTCCTCAGTGGTGTACCAGCCTCCGTGCAGCAGATCGGCGGTTCCGTGTTCAAGCAGTTCGGTCAAGACGGGGCTCCCTTCGGGGGGCGAGAACGAGACAGGGGGAAGCGGGGCAGGGTTGCTTGCGTCGTCGGTGCGCGCGGCTCTGCACGGAGGGGCTGAAACATCTCCGCATCTCCGCATCTCCGCAGTTGTGGCTGTGACCTGCGGTGATGGGTGCGGAGATGGAGGTGGTGGGGCTCGGTCCATCTCCGCAGTTGGGGGTTCATCTCCGCAGTTGGTGCGGAGATGCGGAGATGGACTCTGGTTGACCTGTGCCATCTCCGCACTCCAAAGGTGCAGGTCAGCAGCGGGTTTTGCGGCGTTGCGGAGATTGCGGAGATGTTTCAGCGCTTTTCGAGCGGCTTCAGGCATGGCGCTCTCCCTGGCCCTGGTCGGTGTCGTGGTGTTCGACCCAGAACACGTTCCGGTCGCCGCGGTGGCTTTTGGCGGCGCGGATGACGTAGTCGCCGCGCCAGCGTCCGGTCTGGCCGGTGAGCAGGCGGCCGAGGGCGAGCACGTTGGGGGCCCGGCCGGTGGGGGTGGTGATGAACTGGCCTTCCCAGCGGTCGTGTTCGTCCAGCCCGATCCGGTCGGGTTCGCCGGAGTTGCGTAGTTCGGCGGCGGTCATGGGCTGGTCGCCGTGCAGGTGGTGCCAGCAGGCCATGAACGCGTGCCAGCGGGTTTCGTCCTCGTCGATGCCGCGGACGTCGGCTGCGTTGGCCAGGAACCCCTCGATGCCGTGATGGGTCAGGAACCCGCCGAGGGCTTGCGCCCATGGGGTGAACTGGCGCATCGACACGGTGTCGGCGCGCGGCGCCCCGCCAGAGGTCCAGTTCAGGACCAGGACCAGCAGGTGCCACAGCACGGTGAGCTGGTTGGCGGGGTCGGTGATCCATTGGTCCAGGTGCGGGATCCCGAAGCGGGTTTGGTCGCGTTGTTCGGGGCGGGGCATGTTGGGGTCCAGGTGCACCCGGACGGTGCGCGAGGCCATGTCCCCGCCGACTTGGAGGTTGTTGCCGGTGGCCATCCAGAGCCGGTCGTTGACGGTGGCGATGGTGCGGGACGCGCCCAGCTGGCGGTCCGACCACACCCCAGCAGTGACCAGCAGCGCCAGGGTGGGTGAGTCGATGACGGTGCCTTCGGCGAGGTTGTCCCACACCACCACGCCGACCTGTTCGGCCAGTACCGCGGTGATGGATTTGCGGAGTTCTTCTTCGGCGTAGGCCCAGGGGATGACGCGCTGCCCGTACAGCATGCCGGGGCCGCCGGTCAGGATGGATTTACCGGAGGCGGGCATGGTCGCATCGATCAGCGCGAACGGGGTCAGGCTGCGGGTGAAGTGCCGCAGGATCGGGGTGACCAGCAGCGCGAGGTAGTTGGCGCGGTCGGCCGGGCTGGACCAGGGGAAGTCGCGCAGGAACCGGTTCAGCACGAAATCGCGGGCGGTGTCGACCTGCTGGGCGGTCGGCTGGTCCGGGACGGGCGGTAGCACGACCTTAGACGCCAGGTACAGGCCGGTGGCGGGGTCGTAGCCCGGTTGTTGCAGCAGAGTGCCGTCCCGGCGCAGCACCGGCGCTCCGATCACACCACGCAGCGGCGCCAGGCCGGGCCAGGTCTTGCCGGCCAAAACCGAGGACAGGATGTCGCGGGGCGGGGTGACCTCCTCCTCGTAGAACTCCAGCTCTTGCTTGCCGTTGCCGGTCTTGCGGGAGCGGAGGCGGTAGACGTAGGCGTGTTCGGCCAGCAGCCCGGCCAAGGTGGCCGGGGTGACCGGGCTGGCGGCCACGGGAAGGGGTGAGTCCTCATCGGCGGCCGGGCTGGTCTGCCCACCGGAGATGGTCTCCATGTGCACCAGGGCACCGGCGGAAACGTAGGTGTTGGGCAGGGTGCCTTTGGCAAGCTCGGCTTTGAGGACGCGGATGGTCTCGGGACCCGATCCGGCTTGCAGGCGCGGCAGGCTCATGTGGGGACGCTCCTGGGGCGTTGGGTGCCTGCGCGGAACCCCGATCGGATGGTCCGGCGGGCGGGCATCTCCTCCAGCCCGGCGCGCGCGGCGGCAGCGGTCAGCAGGTCGACGGTGTCGTCGGTGTTCAGGGCGCCTCCAGCCACCAGCTGGCCGAGGGCGACGGCGGCGCCGTACAGGACGGCGTTGCGGCGCCCCTTGGGGGCGGTGGCGATGGCGTTCAGGCTGGCGGTGACGGCCTTGTCCAGGTAGGCGCCGCGGTTCCCAGTGGCCAGGTGCACCGTGACGGGGCGTTGCGGCGGCAGCGGCGCCGGTTGGAGCCGTTCGGCCAGCCAGCCGGGCAGCGGCGCCGGGGGCGGGGTGTGGATCGGCTGATAGGTGCCGGTGCCGTCGGGCAGGTCCACAAAGGAGCCGGGGCCGACGACGTATCCGCCGTCGCCACGGGTGTCGACCTTCCAGCCCAGCCCGTTGCCGTGCTCGCCGCCGGTGTTGGTCAGCCGGATGCCCTCGGGGGCGGTGAAGTACAGGTGGAACCCGCCGCGCCGGGTGCGGACCTGGAAGGTCTCCAGCGGCATCGGCTCTCCGGCCTGTTCGCAGACCAGGGCGAACACGTCGGCGCCGTCGTTGACGCCGGGCAGCGCCCACCGGGGTGGCGGGTGTTCCCCGGGCTTGGGCATGTCCAGGTCGATCACCACCAGGCCAGAGGGGCCGCAGGCGATCCCGATGTTGTAGGGGCGCCGCGCCCACATCTCCCGGATGGCGTCGGGGTCGGTGGTCGCGGTCTGCTTCCACCGCACCCCGCGGGGCGGCTCCTTGTCGCCGATGGCGACGGGGAAGACATGCCAGCCGCGGGCGGCGGCGGTCAGCGCGTAGCGCACTAGCAGGCCGGGGGGCGGCGGTTGAAGGTTGGTCATGCTGCGCTCCCCTCGGGGGATATCGGCAGCGGCACGGGTTATGCCGCGCCGCCCATCGCGAGCTGGACCGGCCCGGTGGTCAGGTCCCGGTACCAACGGTCGATGTCGGTTAGGAGATCGCCCCGCCACAGACCCGCCCAGACCGGGCAGTTTGCGCAGTTGCCGTCACCGGTCACGCCGTGTTGACAGCCGGGGAGGCGGAGGTTGCGACGCCGCGCGAGCGCGGACCACGCCATGCTGTCGGTACTGATCAGCGCGTCTATCCGGCCGATCTCGGCCAGGGCTCGCAGGATGCGCAGGATGGCGCGGGTGTGGACGCCGAACCCGTGCATCCGCAGACCCGCCCTGGCCAGCGTCGCGAAGATCGCCGCGCCGGTCGGGGTGTCCGCGCGGCGGCAGACTGACCCGACGCCCACGAGTGGCTCGGTGCGCAGGTCGACGCCGTGGGCGTCGTACAACTCGACGCAGCGCTCGTACTCGTGGACCTCCCATCCCTGGACAACGGGGATGATCGGCAACTCCGGTGCGAGGGTGCGCAGGGTGAGGTAGTTCTCGACGGTGAGCCGCTGGTGTTCGGCCACCGACAGCCCAGTTCCGGCGTAGACCTCAGGACCGCGCCGCCCGCCAGTGATGATCTCGGGCTCGCACATCCAATCCTGTGGAGAAGCCCAGATGAGACGGCCCGACTCGGCGGTGTAACGGCGGAGGAACGTCACGTACTGCGCAGGGGTGACCGGCCACTCCCCGTACTTGGACACGAGCGTGAACCCGCCCGAGTCCATCGCGGCGTCGGTCAGCGCAGGCCGGAGGTTCCGGACCTGGCCTATTGAGGTGAACGACGGGAACGCGGGCCAGTCGATGGCGTAGGGCTCTGTCCGGCGGGTCCCGAAGACCCATGCCGGGGCAGGAACGCCCGTCCAGAACAGCGGTGAAGTGGCTGGTCCGTTCATCAGCGCCGGTCCTGGGGCCCGGCGCGAACCGCGCGGCGGCCGATCATGCCCGCCATGCCGCTTCGCTCCCGGCGGGCATGTCGTTGTGGGTGCGGCCGTCCAGCAGCCGCCCGGCGCTCTTCTTGCTGGTGCGGCGCATCCACACACCGCCCAGCGTGCCGGGCTCGCTTTGTTTGCCGCTGGGCAGGATCCAGGCGTAAGCGCCCGGCCCGTAGGGGTAGTGCGGCGTGCCATCGAAGGGAACCCAGGCCCCCCACTGCTTGTGGAAGAAGGCGACGCCAGCGTCCTGGCACTGGTCACGGATGGAGCGGAACCAGTCGGGATGTGCGGGGCGGGCGCTGGGCCCGGACTCGCCGCCGGTGATGACCCAGTCGATGCCGTGGAAGCGGCGGCAGCATCCGCCGGCGTGCACGTAGCGGGCGGTGAGCCCGTGGCCGCGTTCGCTGCCGCACGTCCATACCGCCCGGGTCAGGTCGATCGGCCCCAGCAGCGGTTCGGCGGACACGAACCGCACCGCGGCCGGGGTCTCGACAAGGGCGGGGATGCGGATCTCGGCCCACCGCTGGTTCTCGGCGGAGACGCCGAGCCACACGTTCGGCAGCGGCCAGTTCTCCCAAGGGTTGTTCGCGCGGACATCGACGCCTTCGTTGGCCAGGTCGGCCGACTCGCCCTGGACCAGATCACGAAAGCCCTGGCTGCGCAGGAGGCTGCGCAGCCGACCGTGGCGTTTGGTCAGCACCTGGAAGGTGTGCCGGGGCGCGGCGGCCATCACCGCGAACACTTCGGCGATGAACTCGTCCGGCACGGCGGGGTGGAACAGGTCGGACATGGAGTTGACGAAGACCCGCCGCGGCGCCCGCCACTTCAGCGGCTGGCCGAGCCGCTCGGGCCGAAGCACCAGGTCGAAACCGCGCTCGAAGTGGTGGCCGGGCACGCCCCGCCAGCGTTCGGTGAATGTCTCGGCGTAGCAGTGATCGCACCCGGGCGAGACCTTGTCGCAGCCGGTCACCGGGTTCCAGGTGGCGTCGGTCCACTCGATCGCACTGCGCTGGCTCATGCGGCATCGCCGTCCTTAGGGTCGCGCTTGTGGGGCGGCCAGACCGGCGCCCAGTCGTCCAGGTCCTCCTTGCCGGGGGTGATGACGGTCCCGTCGAGGGTCAGGACGAATTCGTGGCCGTTGTGGCAGGTCCACAGGTCGCCGTGGCGGTCAGGGTCCAGGGCGGCCCAACTGGTGCACTCGGTGAGGCAGTACGGGCAGTCGGGCCCGTCGGCGACGGGCCAGCGGGTGACCGGGATGGCCCAGTCGGTGGGGCAGGCGTGGCAGTGCCACACGTTGGTCTGACCGCCGTCGAGGCGGTCGGCGGGGCCGATGAACACGACCTCGGTGGGGGTCTGGCAGGTGGGGCAGTCGGGTGGTTGCAGCACCGGCCACTGATCGGCGGGCGGGTAGGGGT
>NZ_SMKU01000298.1 GCF_004349215.1 Actinomadura rubrisoli
GTTCGGGGGAGCGGTCGGCGGGCTGGTCGGTCTCGGGGATGCCGCGGGCGGGGAGGTCGCGGCCGTCCGAGACGACCTTCATGGCGGGACGGCGCGGGACGAGCGGGGTGACGGTGTCGGAGAGGGCCTCGTCGTCCCATTCGACGGCGGTGAGGCGGGCGGCGATCTCGTCCAGGGGCGAGACGTGGCGGCGGCGCGGGTCGAAGACCCACTCGGCGGCGTGGGGGCGGCCGTTGTCGAAGAACGACAGGCGGACGCGCCAGGTGTTGTCCTCGCACTTCCAGGAGTCCCACTCGACCTCCTCGAGGTCGACGCCGCCGCGGCCGAGGCGTTCCTCGACGGTCTCGCCCAGGGGCGGGCCCGGGGTCGACTCGCCGGGACGGCGGACGGCGACGCGTTGCGCCTGCTGGGCCATGTACTCGCGTTCCTGTAGGACCGGCCCTTCGAACCAGCGGATGCGTTCGACGGGGATGCCCGCCGACTCGGCGATCTCCTCCGCGGTCTCGCCGGAGCGGATACGGGCCTGGATCTCCTTGGGACGCAAGGGACTCTCCACTTCGATCTCGAACTGGCCGAGGCGGGAGAAGTGCCCACGCACCGCGGCGCGGAGCCGGTCGTCGACGGGCAGGGTGAACCGGGTGCCTCGGCCCGCGGTGGCCAGGACGAGGTACGTACCGTCCTCGCTGACCGCGACGAGGCGCAGCTCCTGCATGCGTGTCCTTCCTGCCCTGTCCTGACGGCACGGAGGGCGTCCGACCACGCGTCCGGTGAGGAGCCCGCCTCCATCGTGCTCTCACCGGCCGGTCGTCCGATGCCCGCCGAGGGCGCATGCGTGCCCTTCCCCCGGGTTCCCGAGTCTCTCTTTCGGACACACCTGCTGCCAGCACCGTACCCGGCATGTCCGAACATCGCCGCTCTCGAAGCCCCCTTCACGAGGCCGAAGAGGGCACCTGACCAAGCTTGCCGGTGACGGGGTCCGGCCGGGGTCGCCCTGCCTGATTCTTGTGCATCCTTTTCCACACTGTGCCTGACGGGGCCCCTGAGCTCCACCCGTTTGACGTTGCGAGCATCACGTCCGTGCACGGAACACCCAGAAGTCCCGGTTAGTTTCGGTTCGGGGTATTCGCGGAGGATTGGATAGGGGGAATCAGTCAATGCAGCGCAAGCTGCCCGACCTGAGCACGACGCAGCTGATCGCGAGCGGTGTGGCGACGCTCACCGCGGCCGTCGGCGCGTCGTTCCTCGGCGTGTACGGAACGATCCTGGGCGCGGCGTTCATGAGCGTGGCCTCCACGGCGGGCTCGGCGGTGTGCAAGCACTTCCTGGACCAGGGCAAGGAGCAGCTCAAGGACCTGTCGCACCTTCAGGCGGAAGCGCAGCAGCGGGACGCGGCGCACGGCGCGGCGGCCGACGCGGTGAGCGCGGACCCGACGCGGACGGTGGTGTGGTCCGCCGGCGACCCGAGCGCGACGCGGCTCGACCTTCCGCTCGGCGGGGACCCGAACGCGACGCGCCTGGACCGTACGCCGGCCGAGACCGTCGCGGACTCGCTCGCCGAGGCGGCGGGCACCGGGGCGGTGCGGGAGGTGGTCCGGCGGTCGGCGCTGGAGAGCACGGTCGCGTGGGCCAAGGCGAACTGGGTGCGGCTCGCGGTGTCGTCGGCGGTGGTGTTCGCGATCGTCATCGCGGGAATCTCGGTGTACGAGGCGACGACCGGCAAGCCCATCAACAACCACAGCAAGGGCCTGACGGTCACCAAGGTGTTCGGCGGCGGTGGCGGGCAGACGCATGAGACGCCATCGGAGACCCCGTCGACCGGGCGTACGGAGCCCAGTGGTTCGCCGAGTGACACTCCGAGTGACACCCCGTCGTCGGACGTGCCCAGCACCGGACCGACCGGTGGGAAGACCGGGGAGCCGTCCGAGCGGCCGTCCGAGCGGCCTACGAATACGCCGACGACGTCCACCCCGTCCGGGCCCGGGCCGACGAAGAGCTCTGGTGGGCAGAACGGCGACGAGCAGAACGTCCCTCAGGGACGGACCACGCCCTAGGTGTATTGATCATGGACGTTGTTGACATGGGTGATGGTGGTTGATCGATAGGAAGACCTCCGGTGTGGTGGAGGTGTCGAGTCTTCACCGCACGGAGGTCTTCATGTCCCACCGTAACGCCCGGTTGACCGTTCACGGCCGTCGTCTGCTGGTCGAGCGGGTCGAGTCGGGTCGTCCGGTCGCCCATGTCGCGGCGGAGATGGGCATCTCGCGGGCCACCGCGCACAAATGGGTGGCCCGCTGGCGTGCCGAGGGCCACGTCGGGCTGCACGACCGCTCCAGCCGGCCCCACCGCACCCCGCACCGCACCCCCGCCCAGGAGGAGGAGCAGGTGTGCGCGTTGCGGCGCGACCGCAAGCTCGGTCCGGCCCGCATCGGGGCGATCCTGGGCATGCCCGCCTCGACCGTGCACCGGGTGCTGACCCGCCACCACCTGAACCGGCTGGCCTGGCTGGACCGCCCCACCGGCCAGATCATCCGCCGCTACGAACGCGACCGGCCCGGCGAGCTGGTGCACGTGGATGTCAAGAAACTCGGCCGCATCCCCGACGGCGGCGGCCACAAGGTCCTGGGCCGCCGCGCCGGGCGAGCCACCCGCGCGGGCATGGGGTTCGACTACATCCACTCGGCCGTCGACGACCACACCCGCATCGCCTACAGCGAGATCCACCCCGACGAGAAGGCCGCCACCTGCGCGGCGTTCCTGCGCCGGGCGGCGGCGTTCTTCGCCACCTGCGGCATCGACCGGATCGAGCGGGTGCTGACCGACAACGCCTGGGCCTACCGCAAATCCACCGCCTGGCGACAAGCGCTGGACGAGCTGGGCGCCTCCGGCCGCCTCACCCGCCCCTACCGGCCCCAGACCAACGGCAAGGTCGAACGCTTCAACCGCACCCTGACCGACGAATGGGCCTACGTCCGCCCCTACACCAGCAACACCGAACGCACCGCAGCCCTGGCAGACTTCCTGCACACCTACAACCACCACCGATGCCACACCGCACTCGCAGGCCAACCACCCATCACCCGCGTCAACAACGCTGAAGGTCAATACACCTAGCGCGGGCGATCTGGCCGGTGGGGTGCCCCATCGGCCAGATCGCGTGGTCAGTCGCCGAACACCTGTCTTGTGTAGGGGTTGGCGAAGCGGCGGTCGGGGTCCAGCTCGTCGCGCAGTGCCTGGAAGGCGCCGAACCTCGGGTACACCTTCTCCAGGTACGCGGCGTCGCGGGTGTGGAGCTTGCCCCAGTGGGGACGGCCGTCCAGGGCCGTCAGGAGGTCTTCGACGCCGCGGAAGTAGTCCTCGTGCGGGTCGCGGTTGTAGACGTGCACGGCGATGAACGCGGTCTGGCGTCCGTACGCCATCGACAGCCAGGCGTCCTCGGGCGGCAGGAGCCGGACTTCGATGGGGAAGCTGATCCGCCAGTCCTTGCGGTCGAACAGGGCGCGCAGTTCGCGCAGCGCCGGCACGAGCTGCTCGCGCGGGATCGCGTACTCCTGCTCCTTGAAGCGCACTGTGCGGGGGCTGGTGAAGACCTTGTAGGACGTGTCGCTGTACGTGCGGGCACCGAGCACCTTGGCGGAGATGCCGTTGACGAAGGGTGTCGCCGCGGGGGCCCGGTGCGTCAGCCGGTTGATGGCGCCGAAGACGGTGTTGGACAGGAATTTGTCGTCCAGCCAGTGCTTGAACCCCGGCAGCGGCTTCGCGGGGCCCTCGACGCGGTTGTTGCGCTTGGTCAGGCAGCCCTCGGTGTGGGGGAACCAGTAGAACTCGAAGTGCTCGTTGGCGGAGCCGAACTCGTCCAGGCGCGCGAGCACCTCGTCCCACTTCATCGGTTCCTCCTGCGCGCGCAGGAGGAACGACGGGACGGTCTTCCACGTGATGGCGGTGACGACGCCGAGCGTGCCGAGACCGGCGCGGGCGGCGTCGAACAGGTCGGGGCGCTCGTCCGGGGAGCAGGTGACGGTGTTCCCATCGGCGAGCACCAGTTCCAGCGCGGCGACCTGGGAGACGAGACCGGCGGCGTCGCGGCCGGTGCCGTGGGTGGCGGTCTGGAGGGCGCCGGCGACGGTCTGCTCTTGGATGTCGCCCATGTTGGCCAGCGCGAGGCCGTGCTCGTCGAGGACGCGGTTGAACGCGTGGAGCGCGAGCCCCGCCTCGACGGTGACCAGCCCGGTGGCGGTGTCGACGGACCGGACCGCGGTGAGCGCGGTCGGGCGGAGCAGGACGCCATCGGTGACGGCCGCTCCGGTGAAGGAGTGCCCGGTGCCGGTCATCCGGACGGTGAGGCCGTCCGCGGCGGCCGACCGGACCGTCTCGGCGACCTCGGCGGCGGTGCGCGGCGTCGCGACGCGATGGGGCGTGGCCTGCTGGTTTCCCGCCCAGTTCTGCCATTTCCGGTGGGTCACGGGGGACATGCGCCGACTCTACTCGGCCAATGAACGTGAGGAAAGCTCACGTTTGCTCATCGCCCGGGCGCCCGCCAGGCCGACCGCCGCCGCGACCACCGCGCACCCCAGCGGGACGAGGAACGCCGCGCGCGAGCCCTGCGCGTCCACCACCCGCCCCGACACCGAGGACCCGACCGCCACCCCCAGGCCGACGGACGTGGAGACCAGCGCCAGCCCCTCGGTCAGCATCCCCTGCGGGACGAGCCGCTCCACCAGCCCGAACCCCGGGATGATCGTCGGGGAGATCGCCAGCCCGGAGAAGAACACCACGAACATCATCAAATACAGGTTCCCGACCAGGACCGGCGGGATCAGCCCCGCCATCAGCAGCCCGAGACCGGCCAGGAACCGCCGGGACAGGGGGCTGCGCCAGTGCCGCGCCCCGTACCAGAGCGCCGCCGCGCCGCTGCCCAGCGCGTAGCAGCCCAGCAGGACGCCGGCGAGCGCCTTGTGCCCCTCCTCCTCCGCGAACGCCACCCCGCCGACGTCGATCGCCCCGAACACCATCCCGAGCATCAGGAACACCGGCGTGATCACCACGATGCCGGGGTTGCGCCACACGCCGCCGCCGGTTCCGGGCTCGCGCGGCCGCGGCGGCGGCTCCGTCGCGCGCTGGCCGGCGAGGGCCAGGCAGCCGGCCAGCGTGCAGGCCGCCGCCGCGCCGAGGCCCGCCGCCGGGTGGACGCTGGTGGACAGCACCGTGACGAGCATCGGCCCGGTGACGAAGATGCACTCGTCCACGACCGACTCGAACGAGTAGGCGGTGTGCATGCGCGCGGGGGTGTCGCGCAGGACGTACGCCCACCGCGCCCGGACCCACGCGCCCAGCGACACCTGTGACAGCCCCGCCGCGGCGGCGGCGACGAAGAGCGTCCAGACGGGCAGGTCCATCTCCGCGAAGGCGATCAGGAGGCCGAAGCTGGCCGTGTTGGCCAGCACGACCGGGACCAGGACGCGGTGCTGCCCGTACCGGTCGGCGAAACGCGCGCTGAGCGGTGCACCGGCCGCATAAGCGACACACAGGGTGGCGGTGACGGCACCGGCGATACCGTACGATCCGGTAACCGCGGACACGAGAAGGACGATGCCGATCCCCACCATGGACATCGACATGCGCCCGACGAAGCCCGCGGCGACGAAGAGCCGGGCGCCGGGGACCGACAGCAGCTCCCGGTACGGACTGGTCACCCGGTTCTCCTCCCGTCCCCGGGAGCCGGGGCGCCCCCGGGGCATGTTGTTCGACTTCAGCCCCATGATCACGTTACCTGGGGGAATGATGTGAGAAGACGTGCAACCCACCCGTAGCGACACTCGTTGGGAAATGTTGTGGCTCCTCCACCAGCACCGCGCGCATCCGGTCCGGGCGGCAGCGTCGCCGGCGCGGCCGCGAAGAAGGCGCCCGCCAAGGCGGCACCGGCCGGACAGCCGGTGCCGATCGCCCAGCAACAGGCCGAAGCCGTCGCTTCGCCGCCACCCGCTCGGACAGCGCCAAGCCAGACGAAGCGGCGGAAACCGCGGGCCGGGGCCCGGCCGCGCGGCCGCGGCCTGCCGCTGGCCGTCGCCGGCATCGCGGTGCTCATCGTGGGAAGCACCTCCGGCGGCCTGTACGCGGCCCTGACCGACGACGAGGGCGGCTCGGGCGCCGAGACCTCGCCGCGGGCGGATCCGCCGCCGAGCGGCGGCCCTGGCGGCCCGGTCAACGTGACGGACGGCGGGCAGGTCGCCCCGCTGCGCCGCGTCGTCCCGCCGGACGTGCTGGCGGTCGGCGGCGGCCGCCCGATCTCGGCGGCCCGGCTCGCCAGGATCTCCAAGCTGGCCAAGGTGCGGGACGCGGTGGCGGTCGCGGGCGGCGCCGTCCAGCTCCAGGGACGCCAGGTGAACGCGTTCGCCGTGGACCCGTCCTCGTTCCGCTCCTGGACGCCCCCGGGCACCGCGAAGAAGACCGAGCTGTGGTCGGCGCTGGCGGCGGACCAGTTCGTGGTGTCCCCGGCGGCGGCCGAGCAACTGCGGCTCAGCCGCGGCTTCCCATACCCGGTCGTGGCCAGGACGGTGCCGAGCCTGATGATGGGCGGCTCCGGCGCGCTCGGCCTGCCCGGCATCGACATGCTCGTCAGCAAGAGGGCAGGGACGCGGATGGGCCTCATCCCGAACGTCGCGGTGCTGGTCAACGCGCCGGGGGTCAGCCCCGCCAAGGTCACCACCGCCGTGACCAGGATCCTTGGGCGGGGATCGAACGTGGTGAACCTGCACGAGCGCAAGTACCAGACGTCCGGCGACGGCGGCCGCCCCGGCGGCTACCTGGACCTCTACAAGCAGGCCGCCAGAAGCTGTCCGGGCCTCTCCTGGACGGTGCTCGCCGCGATCGGTCAGGTCGAGAGCGACCACGGCCGCAACGCGGGCCCGTCCAGCGCGGGCGCTCTCGGCCCTATGCAGTTCATGCCCGCCACGTGGAAGTCGTACGGCGTGGACGGCGACAACGACGGCAAGGCCGACATCATGAACCCCTTCGACGCGATCCCGGGCGCGGCCAAGTACCTGTGCGCGAACGGGGCGGGCAAGGGCGGCCAGCAGCTCTACAGGGCGGTCTGGCACTACAACCACGCCGACTGGTACGTCCAGAAGGTCCTCAACCTCGCCCGGGCCTACGCCGCCCGCTTCAGGTGAGGCAAGCCCCGCGCGGCGGTGGTGACAGGGCACCGGAAGGGGGCTGGTTGGATGGAGGACATGACGTCGTTCGACGCGTTGCTCCTGCTGTCCTTCGGTGGACCGGAGGGGCCCGATGACGTGCTCCCGTTCCTGGAGAATGTGACCCGCGGCCGCAACATCCCCCGCGCGCGCCTGGAGAAGGTGGGGGAGCATTACCACCTCTTCGGCGGGGTCAGCCCGATCAACCAGCAATGCCGGGAGCTCAAGGCCGCCATCGAGGCCGACTTCGCCGCCCACGGCGTGGACCTCCCGGTCTACTGGGGGAACCGGAACTGGACCCCGTACCTCGCCGACACCGTCCGGCAGATGACGGCCGACGGCGTCCGGCGGGCGGCCGCCTTCGTCACCTCCGCCTACAGCGGCTACTCCACCAACGACCAGTACCTCAACGACATTGCGCGCGCGCGTGAAGAAGTGCCGGGCGCTCCCGAGATCGACAAGCTGCCCGTCTACTGCGGCCGGCCCGGGTTCATCGAACCGTTCGTAGACGCCGCCAGGGACGCCCTTAGCCGCCTCCAGGGGGACGTCCGGCTGGTCTTCACCGCGCACAGCGTCCCGCTGTCCCAGCCCAACTACGAGCTGTACGTCGCGGAGCTGGAACAGACCGCGAGGACCGTCGCGGAGAAGGCCGCCCCGGGGACGCCCTGGGATCTCGTCTATCAGAGCCGGAGCGGGTCCCCGGACCAGCCGTGGCTGGAGCCGCAGATCACCGATCATCTGGAGAAACTGCGCGGCGAGGGCGTCCGCGCGGTCGCGGCCGTGCCGGTGGGGTTCGTGTCCGACCACATGGAAGTCAAGTACGACCTCGACGTGGAGGCGGCCGGGCGCGCCGCCGAGCTGGGGATCGCGTTCGCGCGGGCCGCCACGCCCGGCGCCGCCCCGCGCTTCGCCGCCCTCCCGCGCGAGCTGCTCGCGGAGGTCGGGGCGCTCCCGGCCCGGACGACGGGGGAGACGGGATGAGCCTGGCCGAGGACCTGCTGGAGCTGGCCGTGGCGACCGCGCGGGAGGCCGGCCGGATGCTGGTCGACAAGCGCCCGGCCGGCGGCCCGGACGTCGTCCAGACCAAGTCGAGCCCGACCGACGTCGTCACCCAGATGGACCGGTCCGCCGAGGCGCTGATCATCGAGCGGATCCGGGAGGAGCGGCCGGGCGACGGCTTCCTCGGCGAGGAGGGTGGCACGCAGGCGGGCGGCAGTGGCGTCCGCTGGGTGATCGACCCGATCGACGGCACCGTCAACTACCTCTACGACCTGCCGGACTGGGCGGTCAGCATCGCCGCCGAGGTGGACGGCGCCGCGGTCGCCGGGGCCGTGGAGATGCCCCGGCGCGGCGAGACGTACACGGCGGCGCGCGGCGGCGGCGCCCTGCTGCACGCCGCGCCGGGCACGCGTGAACTCCGCGTGAACTCTCACGTGCCCCTGGCCGAGGCGCTGGTGGCCACCGGGTTCGGGTACGCGGCGGGCCGCCGCGCCCGGCAGGCCCAGGTGCTCACCGGGGTGCTGCCCGGCGTCCGCGACATCCGCCGCGGCGGCTCCTGCTGCGTGGACCTCTGCTCGCTCGCGGCCGGACGGCTCGACGCCTACTTCGAGCGCGGCGTCCAGGCGTGGGACACGGCCGCCGGGGCGCTGATCGTCCAGGAGGCGGGCGGACGCGTCGAAGGGCTCCTGGGCGCGCCCGCCGGCCCGGACCTGACCATCGCCGCGGGCCCCGGAACCTTCGAGGCCCTCCACGACCTCCTCGCCCAGCTCGATCCCCTCAGAGACTGAGCCCGAGGTCAGGGCGGACGCGACGAGCGGAAGCCCGGGACCGCCGGCCCCGGGCTTCCGTCAATGGTCGGGCGTGCTCAGTCGCAGCGGGGTGGTTCGACGCCTATGTCGTGGTTCGCTGCGATCCGGCGCAGCTCGCTGATCTCCTCCTGGCGGATGTCCGCCAGATAGGTGTCTCCATCTGCGTGGGCGCTTCGCAGCGACGCGTAGGCGTCATCGAGCCGCTGCTGGATCATGCGTGACAACTCGCCCATGGGCCTCCTCCCGGATCGTGCCCATGCCTACCCAGCCGTAGGCTGAAGATAAACCTGTTCGCCGGTGCAATTTTCGCGGATCCTTGCGCCGAGCCTAAGCAGGGCGGCGGACGGCAATCTGAACGGGTGTTTACGGGCGTCTTACGAGCGTCGTGGCATACCTGGACCACGGGGCGGAGAAGGCCCCGACCGGAGGGGGACGCAGTGCGTGTTCTAGTCGTCGAGGACGAGCGGGTGCTCGCCGACGCCATCGCCACCGGCCTGCGCAGGGAGGCGCTGGCGGTGGACGTGGCCTACGACGGGTCCGGCGCGCTGGAGCGGGCCGGGATCAACGAGTACGACGTGATCGTCCTGGACCGCGACCTCCCCCGGGTCCACGGCGACGACGTGTGCAAGCAGCTCGTCGCGCAGCGCTACCCGGCGCGGATCATCATGCTGACGGCGGCGGGCGAGCTGGACGACCGGGTCGAGGGCCTGTCCATCGGCGCCGACGACTACCTGGCCAAGCCGTTCGCGTTCGCCGAGCTGATCGCGCGGGTGCGGGCGCTCGGCCGCCGCGCCGCCGCGCCGCTCCCGCCGGTGCTGGAGCGCGCCGGCGTCACGCTCGACCCGGCCCGCCGCGAGGTGCTGCGGGACGGCCGTCCCGTCGAGCTCACCCGCAAGGAGTTCGCGGTCCTGGAGGTGCTGCTCAGCGCGGACGGCGCGGTCGTCAGCTCCGAGCAGCTGCTGGAGAAGGCGTGGGACGAGCACATCGACCCGTTCACGAACGTCGTCCGGGTCACGATGATGACGCTGCGCAAGAAGCTCGGTGACCCGCCGGTGATCGAGACCGTGCCCGGCGTGGGATACCGCCTGTGACCGCCGCATCCGCACCGCAGAACGAGCCGTCGCCCGGCGAGGCCCCGGAGCCCCCGGTCCCTCCGCCGGCGCCGGAGGGACCGGAGAGCGGCGCGACCCGGGACACCGGGACGTCCCGGGACGGCTCCGCCCACGACACCGCCGCCCGGGACACCTTCGCCCGGGACGGCGCCGTGCACGACCCGTCCGCCCACGGCGCGCCCGCCCAGGACACCGCGGGGCTCGCCGGGGGCTCGCAGACCACCCAGCCCACGTCCGTCCAGGAGGGGCGCCGCACCGGCCCGTGGCGGCGTCCGGGACCGCAGCAGTTCCCGCAGCCGAGCCAGGGCGCCAAGAGCGGCTCGTTCGCCGCCGACCTGAAGACCCTGCCCGGGCGGATGAGCGTCCGGCTGCGGCTGACCCTGCTGTACGGGCTGCTGTTCTTCATGGCCGGGGCGCTGCTGCTGTTCGTGATGTCGGTCCTGGTGGCCAACATCCTCGGCAACGTCAAGGTCATCGTCCCCGGCATCTCGCTGGAGGACGCCGCCGATCTGCAGCAGCAGTTCGTCCAGCAGACGATGAAGCAGCTGGTGGGACGGTCGCTGGTCGCCCTCGCCGGGGTCGGGATCATCACGCTGGTGCTCGGCTACTTCGTCGCCGACCGCGCCCTCAGCCCGCTCCAGCGGGTCACGGCGACCGCGCGCCGCCTGTCGGAGAGCACGCTGCACGAGCGGATCGCGCTGGAGGGCCCGGACGACGAGATCAAGGAGCTGGCCGACACCTTCGACGCGATGCTGGAGCGGCTCGGGCAGGCGTTCGACTCGCAGCGGCGGTTCGTCGCCAACGCCTCGCACGAGCTGCGCACCCCGCTCGCGATCAACCGGACGCTGCTGGAGGTCGCGCTCGGCGACCCCGAGGTCTCCGACGACCTGCGCGCCGTCGGCCGGACCCTGCTGGCCACCAACGCCCGCCACGAGCGGCTCATCGAGGGCCTGCTGCTGCTGGCCCGCAGCGAGCGCGAGCTGACCGCCCGCGCCCCGGCCGACCTGGCCGAGGTGGCGGCGACGGTGCTGGAGCACTCCGCCCGCCGCGACCACGACAACGACGTCGCCGTCCACCCCGAGCTGGCGTCCGGGACGGCGCTCGGCGACCCGGTGCTGCTGGAGCACCTGGTGTCCAACCTGGTCGAGAACGCCGTCAAGCACAACGAGGACGGCGGCGAGCTGTGGATCCGCACCGGCATGCTGGAGGGCTGGGCCACGGTGCAGGTCGAGAACACCGGCCCGGTGGTGCCCGCCTACGAGGTGGAGCGGCTGTTCGAGCCGTTCAGGCGGCTGAACGCCGACCGCGTCGAGTCGGCCAAGGGCGCGGGGCTCGGCCTGTCGATCGTCCGCTCGGTGGTGCTGGCGCACCGCGGCGCCGTGTACGCGGCGCCCCGGCCGGGCGGCGGGCTGATCGTCACCGTCCGCCTCCCGCCCGGCTGAGTCCAGACGGGCCGGCGCCAGAGCAGGCCAGCACCAGGGCAGGTCGGCGCCAGGGCGGGTCGGCGCCAGGGCGGGCCGGTGCCAGGG
>NZ_SMKU01000299.1 GCF_004349215.1 Actinomadura rubrisoli
GGGCATGCCCGGCTGCGGGCCGGTGGGTTGCGGGCCTGGGGTCTGCGAGCCGCGCTTGCGCAAAAGCAGGAAGCCGCCCACCGCCAGGACGGCGACGACCACGATGCCGCCGACCAGCAGCAGCATGCCCGAGCCCGAGCTGTCGTCGTTGTCCTTGGCCTTGGGTGCCGTGGCCCCGGAACCGCCGGGTGATTTGGCGGCCGCCTTGTCGAGCCGCTCGTAGACGGGGTTGGGCGCGTTCGCGCCGACCTTCTGCTTGAGCGCGCGGGGGATGCTGATGACGCCGTAGCCGAGTTGGTCGTCCCTGCCGGGAGTACCGAAGTCCTTGGCGGTGTTGGTGATGCGCTGCACGACCTGGCGCGCCGGCATCTGCGGGTACCGGCTGCGCACCAGCGCGACGGCACCGGCCGCCAGGGCGGACGCCTGGCTCGTCCCCTCTCCGGCGTCGTAGGCGTGCCCCTCCTTGTTGATCCAGCCGACGCCCGCGCCCGGCGCGCCGACCGTGACATAGTTCTGGCGCTGCGTCGAAGCCCACGGCTTGCCGTTCTGCGCCAGGGCTCCGACGGCGAGCACGCCGGGGCAGGAGCCGGGGTAGTTGGGCTTGTTGTCCACGTCGCCGGTGTTGCCGGCGGAGGCGACGAGCACGACGTTGTTGTCGGCCGCGTACTTGACGGCCTCCAGCAGTTCGGGAGGGCACTGGTTCGGATACAGGTTGGCGCCCAGACTGCTCTGGGACATGTTGACGACCTTGGCGCCATGGTCCACCGCGAAACGGATCGCCTTGGCCGTGGTCGGGCCCGTCACCGCCGGAGAGGTCACCGGGAGGATCTTCGCCTCGGGAGCGATCCCCACGAAACCGGTCTTGGTGCCCTGGGAGGCGATCAGGCTGGCCATGCCGGTGCCGTGGCCGTTGTCGTGGGTGTCGAAGTCCTCCCGGCCGTCACCGCCCTTGCCCGTGACGTCACCACCGGGGACGACCGCGGGCCCCATGTCGGGGAGCCGGGCGTTGACGCCGGTGTCCAGGACGGCGACGGTCACGCCCTTGCCCTTGGTGATCGGCCACACGTCCTGCTGGATACCCCAGGAGTCGAACCACCACTGGTTCGGCCCGGGACCGGGCGTGGCATGCGCGGCGGCCGCCGGGGCCATGGCCAACCCGACCATCCCCAGGCCGCCGGCACCGGCCACCCTGACCTTGGTTGTCGCATCATCATCACAGCGCACCCGCAGAGTCGACGCGACGCCGCGCGATGAGGGGGTGCCAGCACGCGCGCTGAGGCACTGCGCAGCGACCACCGGGCCGCCTGGTTCAGCCGCGCCACGCCGAAAAGCCATCAGATCCGCAAGCGCGACAACAGCGACCACGGTGGTGACGGCGAGGACCCGGCCGCGCGCCCCCGAACTGGTTGAGACCGCGCGGCCAAATGGTAAGGCTGGCAGCAACAGCCCAGCCTTACCCGCCTGAGAAGACGACCGTCCTCGCTGCTCAGAAGATGAGTAGCCGCACATTCTTGCAGGACCTCCGTCAGCACGCCCGACGAAACCATGTTCCGCCATTACCGCAAGCCAGATTCGGGTGTTCAGCAGTATAGGAGATGAACTGTCACCAAACCTGTCAGCGGCGGCACCTCATCCAAACTCCCGAGAAGGGGAGGCTGTCGGCAATCCGGACTGCAGGAAGCTGAGGTGCCGATGCCGACCATGTCACGGGGCCATTGCGGGCAAGCGCAAACCCGGTGGACTCTCGGCGCAGTCCCATAAGAGGCTACTGTCTGGTGAATCGACGGAAGATTCAGTGACCGACCACCCAAACCGCTGTAATGGATGAGGGAAGTGCGCAACAGATGAAGGGACTACAACAAGTGGCGGCCGCGGCCACGCTGGCTGCCGTTCTCGCCCCGTGACCGCCGCCCAGGCGGCACCCAGCATCCCGCGGGACGAGTGGTGGTTCGATTCCTGGGGCATCAAGACTGATGTGTGGCCGGTGACCAAGGGCAAGGGCGTGACCGTCGCCGTCATCGACACCGGGGTCAACGCGTCGCTGCCCGACATGGCCGGCGCCGTCCTGCCCGGTACCGCCATCGGCGGCTCCGGCGGCGACGGCCGGCGGGACAAGGACAGGTACGAGGGCCACGGCACCGCGATGGCCAGCTTGATCGCCTCCCGCGGCACCAAGTCGGGCTTCATGGGGATCGCGCCGGAGGCGAAGATCCTCCCGATCTACTCACCGGGGGTGGCCCCAGAAAACACCTCGCAAGCGATCAGGTACGGCGCCGACCACGGCGCGAAGGTCGTCAGCCTGTCGCAGGGATCGGCCTCCGGCGCCCTGTTCCCCAACAACTGCCCGCCCAAGCTGCTGGAGGCCGTCAAGTACGCCGAGTCCAAGGACGTCGTCGTGGTCGCCGCGGCCGGTAACGAGGGCGGCAGCACCAACGGGGTGACCTATCCCGCCTCCTGCCCGGGCGTGCTCGCGGTCGGCGCCGTGGACCACCAGGGCAAGCCCTGGGCGCAGACCCAGCGCCAGGACTATGTGACGGTCGCCGCGCCCGGTGCCGGTGTCGGCGGCATCGGCAAGACCGGGCACGTGTACAACACCGGTGAGGGCACCAGCCAGGCCACCGCGCTGACGGCCGGAGCCATCGCGCTGGTGCGCAGCAAGTACCCGGACATGAAGGCACGCCAGGTCGTCCAGCTGATCACCAACACCGCCAAGGACTTCGGCCGGCCGGGCAAGGACGACCAACTCGGCTACGGCGTGGTCAGCATCCCCCGCGCGCTCAAGCAGAACGTGCCCACCGGCGCTCCCAACCCCGTCTACGAGCGGCTCGACAAGGCCCTGGCCGGTAAGAAGGGCGCCGGCGCCTCCGCCGGTGAGCCCGCCTCCCAGAGTCAGAACGACTCCGGCTCCGGCTCCGGCGGCGTGCTGCTCATCATCGGCGGCGTCGTGGTGGTCCTGGTCCTGGTGGGCGGCGGCCTCGTCCTGCTCCGGCGCCGCAAGCCGCCCGCTCCACCCGCCGCGCCGTGACCGCCGCAAAACTAACCTGCTCACCTGGACACCGCCCCGGCGTACCACGGGCGGTGTCCGGGGTGTCGGGGGCCTGGGGTGTCGCACATGGATTGCCCACGATCTGCCGTTGGGTATGTGGGGTCGAAGACCTGTGTCGATGCTTTTCGGGTGCTGTTGTCTCCGTCAGCCCTCATGAAGCAGGCGAGGGTCGTCGTTTACGATGCGCTCACGAAGGCGATCGAGATCATGTCCGAGTGAAGTTGGCGGCAGACGTTCAAACATCTTTACCGCGTCCTCGTAGGCGAGTAGCGCTTCGCCTCGCCGGCCAGCTCGGTAGAGGCTGAGGATGCGCAGGTGATGCAGACGGGTATTGGTCTGTTGAGTCTGGATGAGTCCGTGGATCTCGTCGGCCAGGTCGGCGATGTGGTGGCCGAGTGCGAGCCGCACCTCGATGTAGGCTTCGCTGGCTTGCCGTCGCTGCGAGAGAAGGTTCTCGCGGTTCTTCAGCATGATGGGCGTCTTGGGGAAGTCTCCGAGCGAAACGCCGGCCTCGTCGGAGCTCCAAAGGAGCAGAGCCCGGGAGTAGCTGCTGGCCGCGGTGTGCAGATCGCCGGCATCGCGGGCCTGCCGCCCGAGCGTGAACGCGGCCCGGAAGAGCTCTACATCGACCTCATCGCCAGCGCGTCGGTCCAGGTGGTAACGCGTCGTACCGTCCCTGCCCAGCGTGCTGATCAGCCGGTCGCGCGGGATCAGTCGGCGTGCGTCGTAGATGAGGCTCGTCAGATTCGAGGTGAGGTTCCGGGAGTCTGCATCCCTCCATATCAGGGGCTTCAACTGCCGAGCCGACAGTGCCCAGTCCTGGTACGCCAGGACGCAGACCAGGCTACGGACGAGATGCTGTCGCCTCCTGGTTTCAGGGAGCACGTCTCGGCCTAGATCATCCTTGATCGTGGCGCTCTCGCCGAGAATCGAGAAACGCATGCTTCCTCCCCCCTTTATTGACATCGTCAGTGACGATAGGGGTCGTCGTGTCACAAGTACTGTCACTTATTGAGGTGAATCCTATGTTGATTATTTTCCGTTCAGGCTTTGGTGTTGTTGAGGCCTGCCTTAGAAGGTCCGTGATGATGGATCACGTGCAGTCGGTGTGCTGAAAGACCTGCCGGTACGGGGTCGGGTACTGAAGCGCTGACGATGCTCAGCGCGAGGGTTCTCGATGAGGTACTCGCCTGCGATGGCGGTCGGCCCTACCATCACGGCCATGACCGTCTCGCCTGTGCCGGTGAGCGGAGGTGCTCATCGTCTGAAAAGAAAAACAAAAATGGTCGTTTCCGCTGACACTGCCGGTGACTGGGTGCTCCCTACGATCATCACAACAACCGACGAACCGAAGGGCTGTTGTGAACGGCACCGATGACTCCGCCCTCCAAGCGGCAGGCACCACAGCACAAAGAGTTCGGCTCGATGAGCATGACCAGAACTCGATACTGCAGATGGCCGACTACCTTTCCTCGCGGCACATCGCACAGGTGCTCCGGGACGTGCTGCCCGCCGCCGCTCCTTCCGGACTGGTGGCCGCGTTCTGTGAGCTGTGCGAACTGGACCATGGAGCCGTGCTGGCGCTTTCTTCCACGCCCGCGGCGATCACCGAGTTCCTGCGCGGCCAGGGCATGGCCCCCGCTGAACCGATTCCCAGCGTCGTGGTGCAGAACCGGCTGATCAAGCGGTACCGGCTGCCGCCCGACCAGCTGAGGATGAGCATCGTTCATGCTCGGATCCCGCGGCCCTCTTCGGTCTGCGGGATCGAGGTCTTCCTCGCCGACTCCCCGCCGCCGCTCCCGGTGATCGAAGGCGAACGCCACGATCGGCACGAAACCCACATCGCGGTGCGCTTCACCGGCGCCGGCCGGGAGGGGTTGGAGCGGCTCTGGCGGCTGCTGGCCACCTGCCCAGGCGGGCTCAAGGCAGACGGAGGGGGCTACAACCCCGCGCACGGGGAGGCCGGATGCACCGTGATGTACTTTCGCGCGCCCGGCCGCACACCCCAGAACTGGCCCCGGCGGCTGGAGATCATCGCCGCCGGGCGGCACGACGCAATCCTGCGCCATCACCAGACCTGCACCCAGGCATGGGACGCCGAGGACACCGGCTCGCCGGAAGCCGCCGCGGCGGCGGCGTCCCCGCGCACCGATCACGGTGACCACGACGACGAGAACGACGAGAACGACGACGGCGAGACCGAGGACGCCGATGACCCGCAGGGACGGCACCTGCTGCGGCTGCTCACCGGCGCGTGGACCACGCAGGCGCTCAAGACGATGGCCGCCCTGAGCATCGCCGACCACCTGCAGGCCGGCCCGCTCACCCACACCGACCTCGCGCGGCGAACCGGCACCGACCCCGACCGGCTGTACCGCCTCCTGCGCTTCCTGGCCCACCCGTGGATCCAGGTGCTGACCGTCACAGACGGCAGGTTCCAGCTGACCGACCTGGGTCGCAGGCTCGCACGGACCAGCACCGGATCCATGCGCAATCTCGCGATCCTGTACGGCGACCTGTTCTACCGCAGCTTCGGAGCACTGCAAGAAGCGGTCAGTGAAGGATCCGACCCCTTCGAAGTCGTGTACGGCCAACGCCCGTTCGACTATCTCGCCAGCCACCCCCGCCAAGGGGAGATCTTCCACCAGGCCATGGCCGAGGGGTCGATCTTCCTCGCCCAGATCCCCAAAGCCGTCGACCTCTCGCACGCCCGCTCCATCGCAGACATCGGCGGCGGAAATGGTGAGCTGATCGCTCACGTCCTCGACGCCCACCCCGACCTGCATGCGGCGATCCTCGACCGGCCAGAGGTGATCGGCGCGGCACGGGCGCACCTCGCGCAACGCGGCCATGCCGGAGGCTGCCATCTGATCCCGGGATCATTCACCAGCGACGCCGACGTGCCGGCAGGAATGGACGTCTACGTCCTTGCCCGCGTCCTGCATGACTCGGACAACGACCAATGCCGGAAGATCCTGGACGCTGTCCGCCGGGCCGCACCCGATGACAGCACACTGCTGATCGTCGAGCGGCTCCTGCCCGACGACCCCGGCCGGGCTTCGCTCGCCTCGCTGTGGGATCTGAACATGATGGTCAACAACACCGGCGGCCGTGAACGCACGCAGGAGCAGTACCGCCAGCTCCTGCAGGACGCCGGCTACCTGCTGCTGGAGACGCGTCAGCTCGCCCTCGACATGTCAATCATGATCGCCTGCCCCGCCGTCGCCGATCCCAGCAGTACCTCGTCGCTGCCGGCGGGCTTCATGAAGTACCTGCGCTAGCGCCCCCGGACGGTGCCCCCGGCGAACTCCTGCGCTGCGGAGCCACCGCCGCAGACGCTGATCGCAACGATCGGCCTTTCCGGGTGAGAGAGGTGACGACACCAAGCGCAGCGGGCCGATCCGGGTCAGCCGGTGGACTGGTCGACGACCCGGATGGGTGTAGTTCCTTTGGAGGGAGATCGACATCGCTGTGAACAGGTAGGCCGCTCAACACTGCTCCGTCGGACGCTGGTGGTTGCTCCCGGCAAACCTGCAGGTGGGAGACCTAGCGGGAGTCCCTCCAAAGGAACTGCGCCCATATCCGATGACCCTCCAGTTCGTCGCCGAGGGGGGCGCCTCTCGTTGGATGACGCCGCGGGACCCCTCCCGCGTCGGAGAGTTATCATCCTGGTATGTCCCGCTGGAGCCCGCGCAGTGGTGTAGCCGCAGTCCTGCTTGTGCCGTGCGGGTGGAGGCTGAAGCCGTTGGTGGCCGTGCTGGCTGTGGGGGTCGCCGGTGGATGCTCGGGCGGCGATTCGAAGGACGACCCGGGGAGGAAGACGGGACCGCCGCAGGAGATCACGATGGGGTCGGTGGTCGGTACCGTCCCGAGCGCGCCGCTACTGCACTGGAAGGGCTCTTGGAAGGCGGCTGACCAGACGTTGACGTTGGATCTTCGCGCCATGGGCGACGGCGATGCCGTCGGAACGGTCGCCAATGGCGGTGGCGCCGCGCAGGTCGTCGTCGTCGACCGGGAGAATGTGCTACTCAAAGGCGGCCGGGGCTACTGGCGGCACAGGGTCGACCGCTCCGCCACCGCTCGGTTCGCGGACCGGTGGATCGACGCTAACGGCGCGGTAGGGGGCGCCGGGCCAGGTGATCTGGCGCCGCGTGTGCTGGGGCAGGCGCTGCGCGAGCTGGGTAGTGCCCTGCACTCCCCGCCCGCCGAGCCGAGCGGGTCTCCGCGCGCGGTTCCCTCGGGTGTGCCGTCCGGCGCCCTCCGCTTCGAGGTGGGCAGCTCGGCCATGTCCCCCAGCGAGCACACATTCTGGGTCTCACCGACGTCCCCGCGCCAGCTCGTCGGCTATACGGGCACGCGATTCCCCGGAAAGCTCTTCGGGCCACCAGACGAGGAATCCACGCGGGACGTGACGCTGACCGTCCGGGCCGGCGACGCATCGGAGGCCAAGGCCGCGTACATGCAGATGGCCGACCATGTACAGACGGCGCCCAAGACGCTCGATCTGGACGCCAACGATCTGGACGACTTCAAGGTCAGCACGGACATCGCCCGGGACACTTGCCGGAGCGGGGCCTGTCGCGTCGAGGTCGCCGGAGGCGACGATGTAGAGGGGCGGAAGCCGACCATACGGGCGGTGGTCCGGGTCACGCTCTACGGCGACGGGGGCGAAGGCTCGAAGGAGGCCGGCACCTGCACCATCCGGATGCCTACCGCCGCGCCGGGCAAGACGGTAAAGGACTCCTGCACCATCACCGATGCAAGGATCCAGAGGATCTGGGATTCCGCAGAGAAACTTTGCACGCTGCGGTCCCCAACCTGTCTCAAACACACCCAGTGGTCCGCAGACGCCATTGTCACGAGCATCAGGGAGCAGCGGTCTCTCAACCCGGCTCAACTGGCAGCCAAGCTGAGGGAACGCGCGAACGGCGTCTAAGAACTCCTAACCAAGTGCTCGCCGGAGGCGCCGCCAGCAGGTGACGGCGGCGGGGTGATCTAGGTGGCCCGCGTCGAATGGTTCTCGTGGTCTGGGAGAAGGAGTTCGCGCTGGAGGGTGGTGGTCAGCCATTGCTGGTAGTGGTCGGGTGTCCAGCGGCGTTCGTGGACCAGCAGCAGGTAGGTCTGCATGTTGTTGAGAGTGAACAGGATGTCGGTGGCCTGGGTGACGGTCAGCTCCGGGTGTAGCTGTCCGCGGCGGTGCAGGTCTTCGATGATCGAGTGCTGGTTGGCGTAGAACTCCCGGCTCATCTGTGCTTGCAGTTCGGCGGCGGTGTCGTCGGCGGCGGCGGCCGCGGTGATGATGCGGGCGAGTGCGGCGGTGCGTTGCTTGATCATGGCGGAGTTGGCGGCCACCTGGCGGAGCTTGGCGGCCGGGTCGTCGGCTTGGAGGGCGGCGCGCATCCAGGGCCGGTCGGCGACGGGCGCCTGGTCGTCGGTGCCGCCGGCCAGGGTGCGGTGCCACAGGCCCAGGAGCAGGTCGATTTTGGTGCCGAAGGCCAGCTTCACGGTGGCCAGTGAGACTCCGGCCTGTTCGGCGACGTCTTTGAGCCGGGTGCGGACGTATCCGTGCGCGCTGAACTGCTGCTCGGCGGCGTCCAGGATCGCCGCCCGGGTCTGCTGCGCCTGCCGCTGCCGCAGTGGCGACTCATAGCCGCGGCGTGAGCCGGGCGGGGACGGCGAGCCGCGGCCGGGATCGGCCGTGGGCCGAGGGCGTCGGGGGTTGACAGAGGACGGCACATTGGAACACTATCAAGCTATTCACTAGCCAATGGAGCTAGTGAAAATACCTCGGGGTTAGCGAACGAGGCCCGCAGACCGGATCCGTCGCCCACGGGTCCGAGGCGCACGGCCGAAAGGGGAAAGAACGTGAAAACAAAGAAGATCGTCACGCTGTCAGTAGCTCTAGGGCTGATGCTCGGGGGGCTGACGGCCACCACCGCGGTCGGCTCGGCGGCCGCCGAGCCGAAGCCGGCCGCCCCCGCCCCGGCGACGCCGGGACCACAGCACAAGGACGCCCGGACGTTCGAACTCAAGAACGCCAGGAAGCTGGGCCCCGGCCCGACGGAGGGCTACACCTTCTGCGCCAGAGACGTCTCCGACGGGACCTACTTCCGCATCACCGGCTCCTCGATCATCGCGGGACAGCCCGCCGTCGCCTCCGCCACCGAGGCGAATCCGGACGACAACTTCAGGGAGTTCATGGGGGACTCGCACGTCTACTCCGAGAACGTCAGCGTCCTCAGCGGCGAGATCCGCTCCCGGATCCACACCGGATGGGGCGCCCCGATCGGCGCCTGCCTTCACCTCATCCTTTAAGAAGATGGCGTCAACGGTCCGCACGTGGACCAGCGCCCACCGCATCGCGCCCACGGCGCTTGGCACCGACGAGGACGGCGCCACCATGTACCTGGTGACTGCTGGGAACGAGCACGCCGACGTGATCGGCCACTGCTGACCGGTACACCGTTCGGAAGGGCCCGCACCCCAGGGTGCGGGCCCTTCGCGGTCTAAGGGGCGCTGACCGTGCACGGTGGGTCAGGATCGTCTTACCCATGCCTCCGCGGTAGGCGCTCGTCCGGCGAAGGGCGTCACCCTGCGAGACGACCTGGGCCCCCGCTGCTCGGTGGAGGCGGACCCTGAGGTCCACCCGGGGTCGGTGGCTGTGGCCGGTAGGTCGGCGTCGGAGGCTGGTAACCCGGCCCAGGTGGCTGCATCGGCCGGCCCGAGAACGGCGGCTGAGGCGCGACGCCGAAGCCACCCAAGGGTTGGGCGGGCTTTCCGGCGACCATTGCGACGCGCACACCGGCGACCGTCCCGGCCACCGCGGGTGCCAGCAGGTCCCAGGGGCTGAAGCCCGGATCCAGCACCGTGAGGATGAAGTCGATGTCGAAGGACGTGCCGTAGGTGACGGCGTCGAGGATGACACCGCACCGGACGCCGATGTTGAGCGCGACGTACCCGGCGATCACCGCGGTGATCGGGGCCGCGGGCCCGCGCGGGCGGGTCGGCATGAGAAAGACCGCCGTGATGAAGCCGATGATGGCGCACGCCAGCGCGTAGTAGGCGGTCGAGTCCCGGATCCCCTCGTCGAGCATCGAGGACGGGTGGAAGCGGATGAACATCAGGATCGCGCCCACGACCGTGGCGACCGCGCCGCCGACGAGCACGAGCGCGATGGTCCCGACAACGGTCGCAGGGCGAGGCTGGGACATCGGGCCATTAAAGCGACGATCGTCCGGTTGTGCAGGTCGTCCAGGTCACCGGCCATGCCACCACCAGATCACGCTCAGAAGACGGCGCGCACGTGGCGGGTCGGGCGGCTCCAGTACGTCGCGCACAAGGACGCCGAGTCCGAGCGGCTGCACCCGCGCGGCCGCACCTCACGCGCCGGGTCCACCTCGGGACGTCGAACATGTCCCCTCTCTGCGCTGCCCTGCCTGCCGCTCGCTTCTGAAGCACCCACGTCTTGAATCTAGGTATCACCACTCCAACTCGTCATCGACTGAGACGATCTGCCACTTCCGGACGCTCCGCTCTGCCTGGGCATCCCATGGCCGCTCATGAAGGCGCCAGACGGGCAGGCATACCGAGTTCGATGATGCCGGATGTGCTCTGCTGAAGCATGTGCTGGGTTTGTGCACGTTTGGCTCGGAGGAAGGTAAGGGTGAGGTCGAGCCCCTCGATTTCACCCCTCCAGCCTTCTTGTTCGGCGCGTTGTCGACGGGCCATAATGTCTTCTTCAAGCTCGTCGAGTCGGGGCACCATCTTGGGATTGATCGACAGCATCGGGCAGCGAATGCAAGCGAGTTCGTGCTGGCAGGGCGTGTCATAGGGGCGTCCGCAGGAGCCGAGTTCGACACGGCGTTTATCGAAATGCTCGTTGAATTCGTTCCACTCCTCGACGTCCGGTTCGCGATACTCCTCGACGCCCACCGACAAACGGTGCCGGTTCTCACAGGCATAGCCATGCCGGCCGACCTTGCCGCGCACCAGCGGCACCGCCTCGATCAACGGCATCGGGTGTAGCTCTGGCTGAGCGGGTCTCTGAGCTGGGCAGTTGCTGTCGGGGCTGTTTGATCGCGAGGCCGACTTCTACCGTGAGTGCAGGCGTTGGAGGCGGTGGCGGCGATGGGCTCGTTGCTGGAGGAGCTGGCGCGGCGTGAGGCGGCGGTCCGGCAGCGGATCGAGGAGATCCGCGAGCAGATCGCTGGTCTGGAGTCGCGGCTGGAGACCGAGGAAGACCTGCTGTCCCGGCTGGTGATCACCCGCCAGATGGTGGAAGAGATTCTCGGCGAGACGGCCCATCTGGTCGAAGAGCCGGTCGGCGAGACCGAGACCAGGGAGGCGCCTGCTGGTCCTGGTGATGCGGCGGGAACGCAGGCGGTGCCGCGTGGGGTGGTGACGGTGCCGCCGTGGCTGCCCGCCCATCTCGCGCGCCACCTGATCGGTCACCGCGAACAGCCCCGGCCCGTCCTCACGCACCCAGCCGCGCTCGACCAGCCGCTTGAGCTTGGACCGCAGCCCCTCCCGTTTGGCCGCCTCA